>DXUR01000155.1 GCA_019417795.1 Clostridiales bacterium
ATTTTGTGGGCCGGTATATCCCGCCCGCCTTGCAGCCGGTTCCCCTGACCCCGGAAGAACAAGAAGAACTGCGGAAGAAGGAGGAACGCAAGGACAGGCTTCACCAGAACTACTTACGCCGCAAGGCCAACGGCAAGCAGAAGGAATGGGAAAAACGCTACAACGCCAAACGCAAGGCCCAGGTGGAGGCAGCAAAGGCCACAATCCGGGCCGAGGACATGGAGAAGGGCATTTTTACCACCGTCAGCCAGTTACCCAGGCAGGAGCCGCGCAAGGCCACCGTATCGGCCAGTGCCACAGTTTAACCATTACAGTGCAAAGGAGAATGAACATGAGCGAATTGACTTACACCCGCTGCGGAGATTACTACATCCCTGATCTGAAACTTTCCGAGCAGCCGGAGGCCCCCATCGGCAAGTATGGCCGTATGCGGCAACGCTACCTGAAGGAACACCGGCCCGGCCTTTACAGCAGCTTGATTTTGAGCGAAAAGCTGTACCCGCACCTGTTGGAGATTGACCGGACGGCGCGGGAGCGGATGGACGCCATGCTGCCCCGCATGATGGAGGCGGCGGGCGTCACCGAGGAACTGAAAGCCCGTGACCCCATGCGCTGGGTGGGGCTGATGAACACGCTGAAAACACAGGTGGAGGAAATCATCCGATTAGAAATACTTTTTATTTGATGGTAAATGCGGAGGTTCATATCTCCGCATTTATTCTTTGAAAAAGCAAAACCAAATGGAGTATTTTCGAGCTATTCAGAGTGGCACAACCCGTTTGGCTTATGATAAAATCAAATCATGCGAAATCAGGTTTCGCAATTTTTTAGGGCCTCAAGTTAGCTCGCCCTAACCACAATGGAGGTATGTAGAGAATGGAATCGAAAAACAACAAATTGCAGGCAAAAGACCTTATCAATGTAGGTATTTTCACCGCCATCTATTTTGTCATTTTCTTTGCGGGTATGATGCTGGGATATATCCCTATCTTTATCCCGTTGCTTGGACTGGTGTGCCCCATCCTGTGCGGTATTCCCTTTATGCTGTACTTAACAAAGGTCAAAAAGTTTGGCATGGTATCCCTGACCGGCATTATCCTTGGCTTGCTGAATTTAATCATGGGCAGCGGTGTGTTGGTTCTGATTTTTGGCATCATCTTTGGTGTCCTGGGCGATGTAATTTTGCGGGCTGGAAAATATCAAAGCTGGAAGTGCACGCTCCTTGGTAACGGAGTGTTTTCCCTTTGGATTATGGGCTATGTGAGCCGGATGTTTTTGACCCGTGATACATTCTTCGCTTCACTTGTAAGCAGCTATGGGCAGGAATATGTAGACGCACTCATGTCCTATACCCCTGGCTGGATGTATCCAGTTCTATTTGTTGTCACCTTTATCGGCGGCATTTTGGGGGCGCTTCTTGGCAAGGCCGTGTTGAAGAAGCATTTTGAAAAGGCGGGGATTGCCTGATGGATGCGGCGGTTACAACGCTAAAATTTGAAAGCAAATCTGTTATTCCCACCGATCCGAGGACAAAACTGTTTTTGACTGTAACTGTCAGCACCATTATGATTACCGGCGGCACGGGCGGATTTATGAACCTGGTTCGCCCGTGCCTCATGGCGTGCCCGATTGTATTCCTGCTCCTTTCGAGGAAATGGGTGGACGCAGCCAGATTTGCTGTTACATACGCTATTCTGTTTGCTTTGGAATTAACGGTATTACCGCTGCTCACTGGTACATGGAATTTTATCCTGGGAGCCGCAGTCGGGATCTATACGCACATGCTCCCCGGATTTATCATGGGATATTATCTGGTGAGTACGACAACGGTCAGTGAATTTGTTGCCGCGATGGAGAAGATGCATATTCCACAAAAAATCGTGATCCCTATGTCGGTGGTATTCCGATTTTTTCCCACAGTCAAAGAGGAATATGCGGCTATACGGGATGCCATGAAGATGCGCGGCATCACTACTCTCCGCAGTCCCATGAAGATGCTGGAATACCGGGTGGTTCCTCTGATGATGTCGATTGCCAAAATCGGAGAAGAACTGTCTGCGGCGGCTCTCACGCGAGGGCTTGGAGCGCCGCAGAAACGGACAAATATTTGCAAAATTGGCTTTGGGCCTTTGGACATTTTCTTCTTCCTGCTGGCGATACCCTGTTGGGTTGGTTTCTTTATCTGTTAGGAGGAAGGAGTCTATGATTGAACTTCGCAATATCAATTTTCGCTATGCCGGGGGAACAGATGCCGGCGGGCTTGTAAACATTGACCTAATTATCCCGGATGGGCAAGTCATCCTTTTGTGTGGACAATCCGGCTGCGGAAAAACAACCCTGACCCGGTTGGTGAATGGGCTGATCCCGAATTATTATGAGGGTAAATTGAGCGGCGAGGTTCTGCTGGATGGAAAAAATATCAGCAGACTTCCGCTCTATGAAACAGCGAAATATGTGGGGAGTGTTTTTCAAAATCCCCGCACGCAGTTTTTTACGGTGGACTCCACCAGCGAACTGGCCTTTGGGTGTGAAAATCAGGGTTTGCCTAAAGAAGAAATCATTCAGCGGGTGAAATCAACTGCGAAGCAGTTTGATATGGACAATCTGCTGGGGAAAAATATCTTTTCTCTTTCCGGCGGAGAAAAGCAGAAAATTGCTTGTGCCTCTGTGTCGGCCAGTAATCCGCCCATCATCGTTCTGGACGAACCATCTTCTAATCTGGATATGTCAGCCACAAAAGATCTGCGTCGGATGATCCAGATTTGGAAACAGCAAGGGAAAACAGTTATTATTGCGGAACATCGGCTCTATTATCTGAAGGAGTTGATAGACCGTGTTGTGTATCTAAAAGATGGGAAAATTGAAAAAGATTACTCGGCTCTGGATGCGCTTAAACTGTCCGTGACACAACAGGCAGAAATGGGGCTGCGGCCTTTTGACCTGGGCGCGTTCCCTGTGACAGCACATCCTGTGGCAAGCAGAAGTTCTATCGAATGTGAGAACTTCCATTTTGCTTATACAAAGCAGAGGGATGCGCTGGACATTGATAGCCTTTCGCTGCCACAGGCGGGCGTGATTGCGGTAATCGGCCATAATGGAGCGGGAAAATCCACTCTGGCCCGCTGCCTCTGTGGGTTGGAGAAACATTGCAAGGGCATTGTGAAAGTGGACGGGAAACCGTATAATAGAAAACAAAGGCTGTCCCTGTGCTATATGGTCATGCAGGATGTCAACCATCAACTGTTTACGGAAAGCACAGAGGAAGAAATGCTCATTAGCATGGCGGAACCGGCTACCGACAAGGCGGATGCAGTTCTTGACCGATTGGATTTGTTACAGTTTAAGGAGCGACATCCGATGGCACTCTCCGGCGGTCAGAAGCAACGGGTGGCGATTGCCACCGCTCTTGTTTCCGAGCGTAAGATTTTAGTGCTGGATGAACCTACCAGCGGTCTGGATTTACAGCACATGAAAGAAGTGGCTGATGAACTTGTGACGATACAGAAAATAGGAAAAACATCTCTTGTCATCACCCATGATTATGAGCTGATCGTCAGTTGCTGTACTCATGTTCTGCATTTGGAGCATGGTATGGTACAGGAACAATATGCTTTAGATGCCGCAGGGCTTCAGCGCCTCCAAAAATTTTTCATAGATTCGAGGTGATTCAGATTTGAACAGAAGCGACCTTTTTTTCTCACAGCAAAATATGAAGTTGCTCTGCCGGGATGAGTCTTGTTCAGTCTATCAGATGAAAAACGAAACGGGAGACGGAACGGCAACCTACTATGAGGTGTATCCCGGAATGGGAGTTATTTATAATGACTTCCACATGGCCAGTTGCCCACCGAGGCGCTTTGATAATACCCACAACATCTCTATTCATCATTGCAGGGAGGGCCGCATTGAGTGGGAAGTCAGCAATGGCGCTTATCTTTATCTTGCATCTGGTGATATTATGCTGGACAGTTCGGCTACTGAAAATAATCATTGTAGCTTTCCTGTAAGCCATTACCACGGGATCACAGTTACGATTTCTGTTCCCGAAGCGGTGGAGGGTTTGGGTGATCTACTGTCCCTGTTTTCCATTGACCTGGAGCAGATTGAACAGCAATTTGCCTTGAAAACACGACCTTTTATCATGCATGGAAACTCTGTACCCGATCATGTGATTTCGGAGTTGTACCAGGTGCCGGATAATATCCGCCTCGAATATCTCAGGGTAAAAATTTTAGAGTTATTGGTTACGCTCAAGACGGTAGACCCTACGGTTTTAGGCGTGGAGCGTCCCTACTTTTATAAGACTCAGGTGGAGAAGGTCAAGGCGATTATGTCGTTTATGACAAATGAGCCAGAGCGCCATTTTACGATGGAGGAACTTTCTGAAAAGTTTGATATTTCTACTTCTGCCCTAAAGCAGTGCTTTAAGGGCGTGTATGGCACCGCCATTTATACTTATATGCGAAATTACCGCATGGACTTGGCAGCTTCACTTTTGACACAGACAGATGAGCCGATTACGGTGATTGCCGGAAAAGTTGGCTATACGAACACCAGCAAGTTTTCTGAAGCGTTCAAGAAGGTAAAGGGAAAAACGCCGCTGGAATATCGAAAAATAAAAATCTAAACGGAGTAAAACCCGGCTGGGCAGAGTGGCGGACAACATGAATATCTGCAATACTTAGAGAGTATCAAGTCGATTGATACTCTCTATTATTTTGCTTAAGGAGGAAAGGAAATGAAGCAGAAAAGCTGGATTTCTATTGTGTTTTCCTTTGCTTCACAGTGCCGGGGCAAGATTGCCCTGTCCGTCTTATGTGCGATCATCAGTGTGGTTGCCGGACTGATACCCTATTGGAGTGTTTACCAAATTATCACGCTCTTTATCGGCGGTTCACCTGTGATGGCAGAGGTTTGGAAATGGTGCTGGATCGGACTTGGCGCTTATGCGATACGCTTCTTGCTCTATGGTATTTCAACGAGCCTGTCCCACATATCCGCATACACCATTTTGGAGAATATTCGTTTGAACCTTGCCCAGCGGCTGATGAAAGCGCCGCTGGGGACAGTTATCGGAGAGTCTGTGGGTAAGTTGAAAAGCGTATTGGTAGACCGGGTGGAAACGATTGAGTTGCCACTGGCCCACATGATCCCGGAGTGTATCTCCAACCTGCTGCTCCCCGTGGCAGTCTTTGTTTATCTGGTCTGCATTGACTGGCGTATGGCTCTGGCTATGCTGGTGACTGTACCTCTCGCTTTTATCGCCTTTGCCATGATGATGAAGAATTTTAATAAGCTCTATGCCGATTACATGGAGTCCAACAACTATGTGAACGGCGTGATTGTAGAGTATGTGGAGGGCATTGAAGTTATCAAAGCGTTTAATCAGTCCTCCAGTTCTTATGAAAAATTCACAAAGGCGGTTCAATCTTTCAAGGACTACACTCTCAAATGGTATCAAAGCACCTGGAAGTTGATGAATTTTATTTCTGCGGTATTGCCTTCCACCTTCCTGGGAACGCTCCCGATTGGTATGTATCTCTACTGGACCGGAAGCCTGGCTCCGCAGGATCTTGTTATGTGCCTGATCCTCTCGCTGGGGATTGTAGGTCCGTTGATGAACTTTACCACCTATGTCAATGAAACAAAAACGGTTGAGTATGCCGTACACGATGTAGACAAGCTGCTCCATGTGGAAGAACTGCCCGATACTGGAAAACCAGTGGAGGTTCAGTCCAAAGACATTCAGCTTCAGGATGTTTCGTTCTCTTATGACAAAGAGAGCGGTAAACAGGTGCTTTCCCATATCAATCTGAAAATCCCGGAGGGAAAGTTTACGGCACTTGTTGGCCCGTCTGGTGGAGGTAAGTCCACCATCGCTCGCTTGATTGCCCGTTTTTGGGATGTGAACGATGGAAAAATCACCATTGGCGGTGTGGACATTCGCAGTATGCCGCTGGCCCAACTTGCCGATATTGTCAGCTTTGTTGCACAGGATAACTTTCTGTTCAACTGCTCCATCAAGGAAAATATTCGGCTGGGAAACCCTGATGCTACGGACGAAGAAGTATATGCGGCAGCAAAAGCCGCCTGCTGTGATGAATTTATACAGAAATTGGACAATGGCTATGACACGATGGCCGGGGATGCAGGGAACCGGCTTTCAGGCGGTGAAAAACAGCGCATTTCTATTGCCCGCATGATTTTGAAAAATGCCCCCATCGTGATTTTGGACGAGGCAACCGCGTTCACCGATCAGGAGAACGAAGAAAAAATCCAGCAGTCTATCGCTGCTTTGACAAAAGGGAAAACGCTGCTGGTCATCGCACATCGTCTGTCCACCATCAAAAATGCCGATCAGATTATTGTTCTGCAAAACGGGCAGGTTGAGAACACAGGTACTCATC
>DXUR01000156.1 GCA_019417795.1 Clostridiales bacterium
GCAGCGTATCGTCATGCTCCGACTTGTATTTCTGTCTGGATTTTTCAAAACGGATGCTTCCCAGCTTATCCGCAACCGGTTTTCCATCGACATAATACTGTGCCATGCGCAGCAGCTCGTCCAGTTCCTTGATGCGGGATTGCTTTTCCCCGGCAGACGCTTTCATTGCGCTGATGCTGTTCTGCATGGAATGCAGCGCGGCATCCAGATCATCGGTGGTAAAAAGCTGCTTCTCCTGCAAAAAGCGGAACGCATTCGCATACCGCTGTAAGTTGGCTGTCTTGGCCTTTGTACTGTATGCGCCTTTATTGCGATTATTGTAATAAGTCATCAGCAAATCGTTCAGCATGGGCGGCTGCGGCTTGGAGAGTTCTTCCTTGACCGCTTTCAGCCATTCCATCAAAGAGGTGATTTTATTCTTTGCTTCCCGCAGCATGGCGTTGGTTTTGCGAACCCAGCGGTTGAGATCGCCCTTGTCGGTGCGGATGCCCTTCGCTTCCATTGCCCGGACAGACAGCCCCTCGTGGACGGTAGGAATCTGCTCAATGCCTTGCCGCTCATAGCTGCGGTGGTCGATCCGGCAATCCAAGCCTTTCTCTGCAAACTTCGCGTTGCACAGTTCAGCCCATGCATGCCGCCAATGCTCCAAGGTGTCGGGACTGCCCCAATCGGTAGTCGGCACAGCGTTGAATACATAGTTTCCTGCTTCATCACGGATGCGCTCGCCATGTTCGTCAAGCACATATTCCCGCCGCTGCTTGTTGCCCCATCTGCCGTGTTCATCCAAAGGACGGATGGGACACATAACATGAAAGTGGGGATTGGAAATGCCGCCGTCCTTCCTATCTGGCTGATGCACGGCGAAGTCCACTACCATGCCCCGGCTCACAAAGTTCTCCAACAAAAATTGCCTTGCCAGAGCAACGTTCTCCTGCATGGAAAACTCGTTCTGCAAGGCAATGTCAAAACTGTATGCAAGCTGCGCTTTCTTGCCGCGCTCGGCATTTTCTACGGCGTTCCAGAGCGTTTCACGGTCTGCGTACTCTGGCGGCGCGTGGGATGGCAGCAGGGTTTCAGAGCAGATCACGCCGCCCTTGCGGGTGTAGTCGCTGTCCTCACCGTAATACTCGCTGTGCAGCTTTTCCCCGGCACGGTAGGCAGCAGACGCCACGGCGGACTGCCCCGCGCTGCGCTTGATCTGCGTCACATGGAAATGAAATAACGCGATACTCAGTCACCTCCCGCATGGTTGCCGACGGCTTCTGTGAGCAGCTGTTGCGTGTCCGGCAGAGCAAAGACCTGTTCGGCAAGGGCGTAAAATTTGGTTTCACTCAAAGCCTTCGTCTGTGGCGCAACGCTCTCAATCGCTGCGCCACGGGTGATGAGCCTGTGCGCCCGCTTGCGCCGTTCTCCCTTTTCGTAGTAGGCGGCGCGGTTTTCAAGACGATGGATTTTGTGCCGCTCCTGTGCAAGCTGCTGCTCAATTTTATCTTTCTCGGCATTCAGCTCGGCAAGGTTTTTCTGTTTTGACATTGTGTGACCTCCTTCAAAATTAGTGAAATAGTTGTTCAGACTTTGCGGTGGAAATTGTCTGCGTCAGCAGATTGTTTCCGCTGCGAAGTGCGCTGGGATAGCTGCATAGGCGGCGCAAGGGAGGCACTCCCTTGTACGGAACGAAGTGACGCAAACCAGCCCGGACACGCAACTGTCCGGGCGATTGGCTCCGCAGGACGCACATACTCCCGTCAGGAGAGTATAGAAGTGCGCCCTTAGCCCCGATGGGACTTTCGGGATATTCTCGGTTTGTCAGCTTTTCTTTCGCTGCCAGACGATTTCATATCCCAACGCATCGGCAAGCTGGACGGCTTCAACATAGCGCAGGGACTCCCGCTGGAGCTTGTTGGACAGGTTGGATACGCTGTCAGACCAGCCATGTTCGTCATGCAGCAGATCGACCACCTCCTGCATGGTCATTCCCTGACGGACGATGTACGACTTGATCTCGTTTCTCAGATTGGATTTCATCAATTTTTACCTCCATAATTTCGTGTAGTGTGGTTTCGTATCGGTGATGCCGGTGTACTTGTCAGTGAAAAAACTGCCATGCCACAAATCCGCTCAGATTTCTGCCTATGATGCCCTATACGTAGCAGCACCCTATCAGCTTCATCGTTCTGGGCGAGGTCATGCGGAACGGTGGGATATACCACATCCCGGTGCAGCGGCTTCACACTTTGGTGAATCACCGGACGGTGCATTGTGTTTGGCTTACAGTGAAAATTTTCATGGATTTCACAAGGATTGATTATAATGTGCCGTTTTTGGCATCCCACCGGCACTCTGTACATAGCAGAATTACGGTATTTTGCTGTGTACATACGTACCGGCGGTGCAGGGCAGGCAGCATTTCGCGGCATGGGCAGACTTGTTCACGATTGGGTGCGCGTCAGCTTTCCGGTACATACGTACATAGCGATTTGCCCCAATTCTCAGATATACGGGGACTGATCAGCGGCTCAATGCCCAGATACCCCCACACTCTGCGCCCGGTGGCGTTCGTGACGGTATTCGTATGCTCCAGATTGTACGTTTTCAGATTCCGCATCAGAAAATCGCTGAACGAGCGCTGCCGGATGGGCGTCAGCCCATTCTCATCACACCAGATTCCGTAAATGGCATACAGCTCCTTGGAGGTGACAGACATATCCGCCTTCAGCCGGATATAGCCGGAGGACTCCATAAAGTCGATGGCATTGTTGGCGTCACGCTTGACGTACTCCCGATTGTTCAGCGTTCGGGGGCTTTCCGTGAATCGGAAGCTGTTTGCCGCAAGCCGCTGCAAGCCCTCAAACGCCCAGAGAAAAATGCCCTCGACCTCTCGCTTCATCTTCTCGGCAATGTCAGGATCGTCCACACGATCAGCAGGCTTCTCTTTTGTGGCCAGGATCAGTTGACGGCGGTAAAAACCGTTGCTGCGGTCGTAGAGAGATTGCAAATCGCCGTTGGAGAACGCCAGCAGGCGGGCGTACATCCACCCCTGATAGCTCTGGACGCTTTTGCGTTCCAGATCCATCTTGCCCTGTGCGGTAACGATGGATTTGACATAGTTGGTCTGCTTCAGCGCCTCCATTTTCATATCGTCATCCACAAGAAGATGAATGTGTTCCAGATCGGCGCGGGCAAACCGGTTGTCGGAGATTTTTGCGATGCTGCCGTCCTTCATATTGCAGCCAAACAGCCGCGCCAGCACGGGACCGATCTGCGATTTTCCTTCGCCGCCCTCGCCCTTGAGGATCATCATGCGCTGCCCCTTGGTGCTGGGAACGAGGCAATAGCCGATGTATTCCTGAAAGGTGGGAATGTCCTCCGGGTAAAGTAGGTCGGAGAGAAAACGCAGCCAGACAACCGGCTCCTCCGCCTGCGGATTGTAAGCAATGGGAAACCGGCTGCGCACGATCTCAGGCCGTCCCGCAAGAAAGCTGCCGTCGATGCGAAGCGTCCCGTTCTGCACATGAATCTCATCCGGCTTCGGCGGGAAGCTCCCTGCATGAGCCGCCAGCTTCATGATCTCCACGATATTGGAAATGGTGCGCGGAATGTTCTTTGTAGCACAGCACTCCAGCTCGGCATAGATTTTCTCTTTCAGCAGCAGCGGGTCTGTCAGCCGTCCATCCGGTGTGAAAAATGCGTTATCCGCATAGATGAGCTTGTTCTTTGACAAAAACTCCCGGCAAAAAGCCGCCTCATTGACATCCTTGCCATCGAACCATGCTGGAAAATTCAGTCCTTCATATTTTTTGCTCACGCAGCATCCCTCCCATTGATTTTTTCCTTGAGTTTGTCCAGCCGACCATCTGTAAGCAGATAACTAACCACTTCGGCACGTTCATAGGAATCACCTGTGCACAGAATATCCAAATAGTATTCTGTCTGGTCGAGTTTGTGACAGGCTTCCACGAACCGCTTATCCGGTGCTTCTGCTGGTGATTGCGGCGCATACCACGCTTTCCATCTCCGCAGGACACGGGCGTAATCGGATAGAATAGAAAAGCACAGCCGCTCGTTTTCTCTGAGCTGCTGTGCTTCTGTTTGGATGCACTTTGCGTGGAGCGCCGCTGCGCTGGGCGGCTTGTCCGGGGTGAGGTGAAAGTCAGCTGCCAGCTTCTGCGCTGCATCATACAGCGAGAGCCGGAACAGCTTGCTTACAAAATCAATCACATCGCCGTGTTCTCCGCAGGCGAAGCAATAATAGTGGTCGTCTGCCACATACAGGCTGGGATGCCGGTCGTTATGAAACGGGCAGAGCGCCATGCCGTGGTAGTTGACCTCCACGCCGTACCGCTCTGCTGCCTCCCGGCAGCTTACGCCATATTTGACGTTCTGAAAACAATTCATGCGTTATCCTCCGTAAAATAGATTTGAGCGGCGGCTTTCGCACCTCTCTGTCTGCTTTATGTTCGGATTCGTAAAAAACAGGCGGATGGCATGACAAGTTCATTTCAAAAAACATGACAGGTCTTTTCATGTTCATATTTGCATGGTATAATTAAAAAAACGTGACAGGAGGAAACGCGATGGCTGCACCGATCATTGACCACAATCTGCTGACGCTGGACTACTGGCAGGACAGCGTGACCTACGAGGGCAAAACCGTACCTGGCGGCACCATTGGCTGTGAAGCTCTGAACATCCCGGATACGCTGAGGGAAAAGCTGGCACAGGCAAGTATCCCCTTGCAGAAGATCGTCGCGGCAATCAAAGAGAACAATCTGACTGCCGAGTTGCTTCATCCTGCCAAGGGCAGTGTTCTGCATATGATACAGCTTGCGAAGGATACACCGCCGTTTTCCCGTGCCGACGCTGCTTATTACAACGGGCGTGTGGAGCATATCTTCTCGGAGGAAGGGATTCAGAATACCCTTGCCTATGTGCAGGCTGCCGCCGTGGTTGGGCTGCTGGCCACCTTCAACGAACAGTTCAGGCAGGGCGTTGGCATAACGAAGATCATCACCCTTGCGGAGGAGCTTCCCGCCACTATTCGCAACTACAAAAGCGGTATGACGGCGTTTGCAGACGAGCTGCATAAGGGGAAGCGGACTCCGGACGGCTATGCGCAGGTGTTTGGCAGGATATTCTCCGGACAGCCGAAGCTATCGCTGGACGATAAGTCATGGCAGGCATTTTCCAACACAACAATTCAATATGTATCTGCCGTCCGCTCCGCGCAAGACGCGCCGCAGCTCATGCGCCGGATGCACTATATGTCTTTCGTGTCTATGTTCCGCTCCGATCTGTACGAGGGTCTATGCGTCGGACACGCGCCGAGGAAATGCGCGGTCTGTGGGAAATGGTTTCTGACCACTGACGCAAGATACGCCAAATACTGCGACGGTCTGGCTCCCGGAGACAAGCGCGGGCGTACCTGCCGTCAAGTCGGGAATCTCCGTGGCCGGGAGCAGCGGGAGCTTGCCGCAGATCATCCCATCAAGAAAATCTATACGAAGCGGTTCAACACGATCACACAGTATCTTGGGCGCGGCACGCTGGACGAGCAGACCGCCGCCGCAATGAAAGCACTGGCAAAAAGCAAGCTGGAAAAGGCCCTGCAAGACAGCGGCTATGCGCAGGGCGGCTATGCCGCCGAGATGGAGCAGGCGGCTCTGATGGCGGAAGCGAAAGAAACGATGGAGCGGTAATGGAGCGCCATAGCGGTGGGAGGTGCAGACATGGAGGATAACCGTGACAAACTGATACCGGCACAGCTTGCGGGCTGGACATGGGATTTGACAGCCTATGCGGCAAAAGTGCCGTTCTATAATGCCGACGATCTGACCATACGCGAAGTCCGGAACGTCTTTCAGCTTGACCCGGAACCGCCGCAAATGGAGCTGAACGACTACATACGCGAAGCTGTCCGTCACAAAGACCTTGCATACTTTTCCTTCTTCCTGCACCACTTTGAAAAGCGTCTGAACAGCGTGATTTACCGGTTTCTCACCCGTAGCGGAATTGACCGCTACGACCCGGCACATTTTCTGGACTACAAGCTGGAAATCTTGCAAATGCTGCTGTTTTGCCTGCCGAGGTTCGACCCGGCGCAGGAAACAGAATTCCTGAAATACGCGAAGCATTATATTCAGGATGGGCTGCTGTTCTGCCGTATGATGGGCGAAGCCGGTTCCTTTGCCAGTCTCGCGGAGTACCGGCGTGTGCGGAAAATTGGCGTGATTTACAACGATTCTGGCAAAAGCCGTGCGGAGGTCGTTTCCGAGTTTGCCGTCCAAAGCGGATACAAGGACGAAAGCGTATCTGCGGATGAGCTGCTGACCATTGCCCAGCGCAACCGTAGCATTGTTTCCCTCTACCGCACGGAGCAGGACGAGGACGGCGAAGAAACCGGCG
>DXUR01000157.1 GCA_019417795.1 Clostridiales bacterium
ACAGCGCGCTCCAGAGCCTGCTCCATGTTGTCGATCTTCTCGCCGTCACGGGCCTGGATGTGGTTGATGATGATCTGAGCGGTGAAGGCGCGGCGCACGGACCAATCGGGGTTGGCCGCCTGCAGGGCGTCCTCAATGCTCTTGATGTCAGCTACGCGGCTGTCGTTGAAGGAGGTGCCGAAGGACACCACCAGCAGCTCCTTCTCGCCGATCTCGTCCTGGTTGCGGGGATCGTCCTTGGAGGCGTCACCGGTGTCCAGACCGAAGTAGTCGGGGCTGGCTTCCTCACCCTCCACCAGCGCCTTCTGGGCGTCGGTCAGGGCATCCCAAGCGGCCTTGGCGGCCTCACACTGGGCGTCGGTCTCCTCGGTGCGCTCCTGCACGTAGATGGCGTCGATGAGGGCGGCGACCTTATCGGCGGCGGCCTTGTCGGTCTCCTCGGTGTTCACGTCGTTGTTGTCCTTTTTGCCGGCATTGTTCTTGTTGCCGCAGGCGGTCAGCATGCTCATCAGCATCACAGCCGCCATCAGAAAGGCAAGTGCTTTCTTCATGGTTGATCTACCTCTTTCCAAATATTTGTTCTGAAAGAAATATAAAAGCGGCTGTGTTTCACACAGCCGCCCTCGGTGCTCCTCACTACATATATATCCGCGCGGTGACCCGCAGCGGATCATAAGCTCGTAGGAAAACCAACCCGTTGGCAGCAGGTTTGAGATTCCACACAGAGGCAGGTCTCCTGACTTCGTTCATCACGGCGTTGCCCTTCCCGGTTTCCCAGTGGTTTGCAGGCCGCTCCCGTACACAGTGACTGCATCGTTCCGGATTCGCACCGGATTCCCTTTTCATCTGCTTTTGAGCAGACACCTCTGTGCTACAACTTTATATTTTTCCAGACAGTGGGATTATATCACATTTTGTCGAATTGTCAATCCGCTCTGTTGGTGGGGCTATCTAAAATTCTGATGGTGGGGTTATCTAAAATTTGAGGTTTTTCTGCGTTGAATTGTGACATTTTCGTAAACGCTGCCTTCTTCCATTACTCACGGAACTTTATGACTTCTTGAATACTTCCCGAAAAAGAAAAGCCGCCGTCGTTTGACAGCAGCCTTTCCGATAGCTTGTTATGCGTAAATCAGATCGCTTGAAATAATCTCCATAAGCTGATACAACTATGGCATCGCTGGGCGGATGAGCACGGCATGAAAGAGCGGCGTCGTTATACGCTTGACAATGCGGAGGACTTCTTTGCTTTTAACTACTCCATCAAAGAGCTTCTTTCCGAAATTTACAGGGAAGAACTCCAGACCTGCGTTTATAACGCCTTTTATCAGGTAATGATGCCACAGTACGGAGCAGATCCTGCCGAGTGCTACGAAGCGAGGTTCTATTCCTACGGCCTGTTCGGTTTCCTGGACGAATGGATCAAGCGTGGCTTTTATGAAACGCCGGAGCAGATCACGGAGCTTTTCCGAAAGATGATGGAAAGGCGGGGCTATGCTGAAAACGGGAGCCGCTGCATCTGAGATGCATGACCTGTGGGGCGCTCAGACTACTGTTTGACTACTACCGCGAAAAACCTCGGAAGCCCTGCCTTGCAAGGCTTCCGAGGTTTTTCTCCAAAATGGCGGAAATTTGTGCAACACCAACCAAACCCTTGCGCCGCAGGGCTTTCCGGCTTGACGGTCTGATAACTCCGACTCTGTAGGCCGCTGGTTCGAATCCAGTCGGGCGTACCACCCCCCAAAGGCCATACGGCTTTTGGAGGGTCACTTTTACTGCACCGGAGCAGCACACGGTAGGGCAAACACCCTGCCCCGATACAGGCATATACTAAGGAGTGACAGCGCATGGACGAGCATCTGACGAGCGGTGAATGGGAGCGCATGGTGTCGGGGCGGTTTTATAATCCCGCCGACCCGGAGATTGCCAAGCGGCACCGTCGGGGCATGATCCGCTGCGACCGCTTCAACCGCATCCCACTACGGTACACCAAGGCCAAGCAACGGGCTTTGGAACGGCTGGTCCCCTCCGGGAAGGGAAAAAACTTCGAGGTCTTTGCGCCCTTTTACTGCGAGTACGGCGTGAACATCCATGTGGGGCAGAACTGTTTCATCAATTACAACAGCGTATTTCTGGACGTAGCGCCCATCACACTGGGGGACAATGTGCTCATCGGCCCCCATGTGACACTGGCCACGCCGAACCACTCCTTTCTGGCGGAGGAACGGGCCTATACGAACTATCCCAACGGCTGCCATGAGCTGGAGTACGCCGGGCCAATCACCATCGGGGCACACTGCTGGCTGTGTTCCGGCGTGACGGTGTGCGGCGGTGTGACCATCGGGGCAGGCAGCATCATTGCCGCCGGAGCGGTGTTGACCTGCGACATTCCCCCCAACAGCATCGCCGCCGGTGTGCCTGCCAAGGTGCTGCGGCAAATCGATGAGAGCGACCGCCTGCACATATGGGAAACCTACGAAAAGAACGGCCTTCCCGGCCGCAGACGGCAAGCACAAGCGCTGCAAACATCTGTAATCATATAAAAAAGCCCACCTGTGTCCAGCATGGACCGCAGGCGGGCTTTTATTTCAAATCAGTGGGGCTTCTTGTCTCAGATATGGAACACATTCACCAGAAACAGCAGGGCCAGTCCATAGTAGGTCACCACGGCCACCAGATCGTTGACCGTTGTGATCAGCGGACCGGAGGCCACCGCCGGATCAATATGGACCTTATGAAACAGCATGGGAACCATCGTCCCCACAAGGCTGGAGATCACCATGGCCACCACCAGCGACACCCCAACGCAGCCGGAGATCAGAAAAGCCGGCCCCCACGCATAGCCCTTGCACGCATGGATGTAGACCCCTAAAACCGCCAGCGCCATGAGTCCCAGGCACCCGCCGTTGAGAAGACCCACCCGCATCTCCTTGCCCAGCAGAGCCAGTTCCTCCTTCAGGGTAAGGTTCTCGTCCATGAGGACACGAATGGTGACGGCCAGCGACTGGGTGCCGACATTGCCCGCCATATCCAGCACCAGCGACTGGAAGCAGATGACGATGGGCAGCACCGCCACCACGGACTCGAAGATGCCCACCACCGATGAAACGCCCATGCCCAGAAACAGCAGCACGATGAGCCACGGCAGACGCTTTTTCATACTGACGGCGGCAGGCTCCCGGAGGTCCTCCTCCGAGGTCAGGCCGCCCAGCTTGGCGTAGTCGTCGCCCATGGCGTCGTCCACCAGCTCCACCAGATCCTGAGCGGTGAGGATACCGGCGATCCTCCCGTCCTCCGTCAGCACCGGCAGGGAATCCTCCTCATACTCTGCGATCCGGTCGATGCAGTCCTCCACCCGCTCGTGGGCCAGCACATAGGGATAGCTGCGGCGGATGATCCCGCTCAGCGGATCGTTTTCACGGGCGATGATCAGATCCTTCAGGTCGATGGCCCCGGCAAAGACGCCGCTGCCGTCCACCACATACAGCGTGGAGATATTGTCGTGCTCACCGGCCTGCCGCACCAGCTCGTTCATGGCGCCGCAGACGGTCAGCGTATCCGGGATGCAGACGAAATTGCCGCTCATGCGGCTGCCGATCTCCTCCTGATGAAAGGCCAGCAGCCGCCGGACATCCTTCCGGGTATCGTCGTCCAGATGGGCGGCCAGGGTCTGTTTCTTCTCTTCCGGAAGCTCCCGCAGCATATCCAGCGCATCCGCCGTGTCCATGTCGGCTATCATTTCTGCCGCCAGCGCCGCCGGAAGCTCCGCCAGATAGCGGGAGGCATCGTCCAGATAGGGGAATATCTCCGCCAGCGTCTGGGCGTCCATCTGCCGGAACAGCCGCTCCCGCTCCGCATCCGCCAGCAGCGTAATGGCTTTGGCCACATCCCGCCAGTGGTAGTGCTTCAGCAGCTCCGGTAGCCGGTCCCCGTTTTTGGCCGTGCGGATAACCGCTGCGATCTCCTGTGCGAAATCCTTTTTTACCATTCTGTTCATCATATTCTTGTCCTCCTTTGACGCTACTTTGGGCAAAATGGGCGCAAAAATACACCGCCTCAGAGATAGTTGCCACAGCAAGACGTCTCCGGTGCGGTGCAGGAGGGCACGGCAAAACAGAATGTGATCAGCTCCTGCTCATGGATGACCACATCCGGTATCTGTGTCTCTGTGCGCCGCATATCCGGCTTCGCCCTGTACTTCCGCAGCTATCCATGAACATTCACCTCCGTTGATGGTTGAAATAGGTCTCTCCGACCGCGGTTCATCATAACAGAACCCATCGACGCTGTCAACCGTTTCTTTCCCCAGCATTTTGCAGCCCCGGAGGTCTTACGACCTCCGGGGCTGCACTCCCGGCATTTACTGTCCTTGGGGCCGGATCTCCACAGTCCTGCCGCCAAGACTCTCATAGATGCGGTGGGAAACGGAGAGGACGGTGCGCCCACGGGAGGCCTGACGCAGGGCCTCCCGTACACGGGCCTCCGTCTCGGCATCCAGATTGGCGGTGATCTCATCCAGCAGCAGCACAGCGGGGTCTGCCGCTGCGGCCCGTGCAATGGACAGCAGCTGCCACTCCCCCTGAGAGAATATCCCGCCCGTACACACCGTGTCATACCCCTCCGGCAGCGCCTGGATGGCCTCGTCGATCTCCGCCAGCCGGGCGGCTTCCTTGGCCATCTCTCCGGTGATCTGCGGGTCGCACAGGGTGATCTGCTCCAGCACGGTCCCCGGTATGCGGGAAAAATGCTGCTCCACGCAGCCGATACAGATGCGCCGCTGTCGATCCGGGATGGCTGAGGCGTCCACTCCGCCGATGGTGACTGTCCCCGCCTCCGGTCGGTACAGCCCCAGCAGCAGCTTAAACACCGTGCTCTTTCCGACTCCCGTCCGGCCCACCAGCGTCACCTGCTCCCCCTGCTTCACCGTCATGGAGAAGTCGGTAAGCACGTGGCTTTCCCCATAGCCGAAGGTCACATGGGAGAACACCACATCGCCACGGGCCTCCTCCCGCTCCGGAGTAATGTCTCGCTCCGGCTGGGCCAGAAAGGCATCGATGCGGCGAACGCCCGCCATGGCCGACTGGATGGTCTGTATCTCCATGCCAAGGCTCTCGATGGGGGCGAAAATGCGGGAAATATAGCTGATGACCGCCACCGACGTACCCACGGGCATTCCAAACAGGGTCAGCAGCTCTGCGTTGCTGGAGGCGGAGAGCAGCATGACTGCCCCCACCACCACGGCGTCCAGCAGCAGCACCACCGGCGAATAGACGGCGTCATAGAAGTTGGTGCGTTCCATGGCGGCATAGCTGTCACCGATGCGCCGGTCATAGCGGCGCTCCATGTAGTCCTCCAGTCCCAGCGCACGGATGGTGCGGATATTGTGCAGTGTCTCCGGCACCTGCCCGGACACGGCAGCCACGGCGTGGCGGTGATCCAGCTGCGCCGCCAGCATCCGTTTCTGCACGTGGCGGGTGAACACGGCCAGCAGCGGCAGCACCAGCAACAAAACCAACGCCAGACCAGTGTTCTTCACGGCAATGACTCCCAGAATGGAGAGGATGCGGCAGGCGTCCGCCACCATACTGATGATGCCGGAGGTGAACAGCGCCTCCACGGTATCCACATCGCCGGAAAATCGGGCGGCCACCTCACCGGGGTTCTGGTCCACCAGTGTGGCCGCCGGCAGCTGCGTCAGCTTCCGGGACATCTCTCGGCGCAGGGCATGGGTCATTTTCTGCCCGAACAGCACCAGCAGGCTCTCCTGCGCCGAGGACAGGATACCCTCCAGCGCCAGACTGCCGAAGTAGAGCAGCACCGCCAGAAGGCTCAGGAAAAGTCCTCCTGTCAGCCGGTCGATGATGCGGGCCAGCACCAGCGGCGGCAAAAGCGACGCCGCCACCGAGGCTGCCACACATAAAAGCGTCCCCACGGTCAGCAGCCGGTGCTCCCCCGCCGCCGCCCGGATGGCGGCAAACACGCCTTTTTTCTGTCTGTTTTTCATGACTGCTTCCCTCCCGTCTGGCTCTCATACAGCTGGCGATACACCGGAGCGGATGCCATCAGCTCCTCATGGGTCCCCACGGTGACTTTGCCGTCCTCCATGAAGATCACCTGCCGCAGCTGTGGGAAGTGATACAGCCGGTGGGAGATCAGGAACACCACCTTGTCCTTGGCATAGTCCTGCAAATGAGCGAACACCACGTCCTCGGTGCTGCGGTCCAGCGCAGAGAAGGGGTCGTCAAGCACCAGCACCGGCCGGGGATGGGCAAGGGTGCGGGCCAGCCCCAGCCGCTGGGCCTGCCCGCCGGACAGGCGGGCGCCGCCGCCGCCCATGACGGGATCGGGGCCGTTTTCCATC
>DXUR01000158.1 GCA_019417795.1 Clostridiales bacterium
TCTTTGGATTCTTCCCGGCAGGGCACTGGAAAATGGGGTGCCCTGATGAAAACGGTGGATGGTACACATTCACAAACCCCGAAAGGTGTGTTATTATAGTACCATCAACAAATGGAAGGGAGGGCGGCGGATGTTCAGCATTGCAGGGATTGACCTGTTGGAGCAGGAACTTTTGGACCATGAACGCACCCTCCTTGAGATTTTGCTTCAGGACAAAACCACCAAGAAAAACATCATCTGGGCAACCGATGATTACGCTGAACTGGGCAAACAGTACAGCTTCAAAAAAGAAATCCTGCCGGAACTGGTTACAGGCGAACAGGACAGCCTGATTCAGCCCAGAGTGGAAAAAGCACTGGAGCACCAGACCAACCGCACCCGTGACAAAGCAGAGGTGTTTACCCCCAGTTGGATCTGCAACGCACAGAACAATCTGGTAGATGAGCAGTGGTTTGGCAGGAAGGATGTTTTCAACATCCAGAAGGAGATGTCGTGGAAAGCAACGGCTGACAAAATCGCCTTCCCGGACGACCGTCAGCACACATGGCAGAAATATGTGGATGCACAACGGCTGGAAATCTCCTGCGGCGAGGCTCCCTATCTGGTAAGCCGCTACGATACCGTAACGGGCGAAACCATTCCTATTTCCCAGCGAATTGGCCTGCTGGACCGCAAGCTGCGTGTTGTGAGTGAAAACACGGATACCGAAGAAGAATGGTTCACATGGACAAAGCGGGCGTTCCAGAGCGTGTACGGCTTTGAGTATCAGGGCGACAGCTTGCTGCTGGCACGGGAAAACCTGTTTGTGACCTTCGTGGAGGTTTACCGGGAATGCTTTGGCAAACTTCCCCACCTGCGACAGATGAAGGTGATCGCTAACATCATTGCGTGGAACCTCTGGCAGATGGACGGCACAAAGTATGTGGTTCCGGGCAGCTGTAAGGAAAACAAAATTGAAATTATCAGCTGGTTCGGCAGTGAGGAACAAATTGACCTCTGTCCCGGATGCAAAAGCGGAAATATCCGGGCGCACAACGGGATTTACAGCATCATAAAGGATTGGCGTTCCAATCAGACGATGACTTTTCTTTCAATGGTGAGAGGAGGAAAAGCAAATGGCGGCGTATGAGCCTACAATGTCGTACCGCTTGATTTATATCTTTGCAATTCACGACAAGGATCATGAAGGATATCTGAAAATTGGTGACACCACATTTGACAGCACCAAGAGCTACAAACAGCTTCCGCCCAACTGCGAGGAATTGAATCAGGCTGCGCGTGATCGGATTGATGATTACACGAAAACCGCTATGGTTGCTTACGACCTGCAATATACCGAACTGGCTCGTAAGGTTGTGACCTTTTCGGATGGAGAAGTGGAAACATCGCTGTTCCGTGATAAGCGTGTCCATGAAGTGCTATACCGCTCCGGCTATACATCCAAGAATTTCTGGTTTTCAGACCGTACGAGCGAATGGTTTGAGGTGCCGCTGTCCGTTGCCATCCGTGCAATTCAGGCGGTCAAGGAAGGCCGCACGGCTCTGACCGCTGCCGAAAAGAGTGAGGGGCAGATCAGCTTTCTGCCGCAGACTGTCCCTGCTGCGCCCAAAAAGAGAGCCATTACCCTGCGGGATGAGCAGATGGACTGCGTCAACCAGACGCTGCGGGTGTTCCGCAAGGAAAACTCGATGCTCTGGAACTGCAAGATGCGTTTCGGCAAAACGGTCACGGCCTATGCGCTCATCAAAAAAGCAGGCTACCAGAAGGTGATTGTGGTCACCCACCGCCCGGTGGTGGAAGATGGCTGGCGCAACGATTTTGACCTGATTTTTGGCGAAGGAGACAACCGTGCTTTCCTGAAAAAAGACCGTTTCGATACGGACTCGTCCGTTTACGATGCGGCAATGGATGCACGCAACGATGCAAACCTGACAGCCTACCAGAATTCCGGCAAGGCGTTTGTTTACTTTGCCTCCATGCAGGACCTGCGCGGCTCTCAGCGGGCAGACGGCAAGTTTGACAAGAATAACGCCGTTTTCGATATGGACTGGGATCTTGTGATTTACGATGAAGCCCACGAGGGCACCCAGACCCAGCGAGGGCAGAAGGTGCAGTCTTTGCTGGAAGCGGAAAAGAACGGCAAGGCGCCCAAGGTTCTGCAGCTGTCCGGCACACCGTACAACCTGATGCAGAAGTACGAGAACAACGTCTACACATGGGACTACGTCATGGAGCAAAAGCGCAAGCGGGAGTGGGACATCCTGCACCCCGGCGACCATAACCCCTATGCGGACCTGCCGGAACTTCGCATCCTGACCTTCGACCTTGGGAAAAGTCTGCCCACCTCCTACCGCTACGAGACCTTGGAGATGGCGTTCAACTTCACCGAGTTTTTCCGGGTGTGGACGGGCGACCCGGCACGGGATTTCCGTCCTCTGCCGGCTGGCGCACAGGTGGGTGATTTTGTCCACGAGGCCGATGTGCGCAGTTTTCTGGACCTGATTTCTTCGGAGAACCCGGAGAGCAATTACCCCTACTCCACGCCGGAGTACCGGGAGATGTTCCGGCATACTCTCTGGATGGTTCCGGGCGTGAAAGAAGCCAGTGCCCTGAGCAGGCTGCTGAAAGACCACCCTGTGTTTGGAGCCTATAAAGTCGCTAACGTTGCAGGCGACGGCGATGCCGAAATGCCCTATGACAACGCCCTGACACTGGTAAAACAGGTCATCAAGGCGAACCGCTATACCATTACCATTTCCTGCGGCAAGCTGACCACAGGCGTGACGGTGCCGGAGTGGACGGCTGTGATGATGCTGACCGGGTCGGCAAGCACGGCTGCGTCCGGCTATATGCAGACTATCTTCCGGGTGCAGTCGGCAGGGGTGCTGGACGGCAAACAGAAGGAACGCTGCTACGTCTTTGATTTTGCCCCGGACCGTGCCCTGAACGTAATTTCTGAGGTCAATCGCATCACCAAGCGGGGCCGGAGCAACGAGGAGCAGAACCGGGCGGCACTGGGCGAGTTTTTGAACTTCTGCCCGGTGATTGCGGTGGACGGCACCCAGATGACTGCATACAGCGTCTCCAGAATGATGCGGCAGATCAAGCGTCTGACGGTGGATAGAGCCATCAAGAGCGGCTTTGACGATGAATCGGTCTACAAGCAGGACACCGGCATCGTCATGGACGAGGACGATGTGCAGCTGTTCCATACCCTGTCGGACAAGCTCAGTGAGCAGAAAGCCGCCAAAAAGGAAACCAAAGTCCACATCAACCATCAGGGGCTGACGGGCGAGGAATACGAAAAGGCAGACAAGATTTCCAACAAGCCCAAGCGGGAGCGCACCAAAGAGGATGATGACCTGCTCAAGAAACTGCAAGAGCAGAAGAAAGAGCGGGAAAAGGTCATCCGGCTGCTGCGGAATGTGTCCATCCGCCTGCCCCTGCTGATTTACGGTGCCAAGGTGGACCTGACCGAGAGCATCAAGATGGCAGACTTCATCACGCTGGTGGATGAGGAATCCTGGCAGGAGTTTATGCCCAAAACCGTGGACAAGCCCCTGTTCCGCAAGCTGCTGAAATACTACGACGAGGATGTGGTCAGCGGGGCGGGTCTGCGCATCCGCCGCATGGCAAAGGCTGCGGACGAGCTGCCGCCCATCGAGCGTGTGAAGCGCATTGCCGAGATCTTCAGCCACTTCCGCAACCCCGACAAGGAAACCGTTCTGACCCCGTGGCGGGTGGTGAACCTTCATCTGAGCAACATGGTGGGCGGTTACTGCTTCCTCAACGAGCAGTTCGATCCGCAGGAGGTTCTGGAGGAGCCTCGTCTGGTGGATCAGGGGCAGGTCACGGAGGACATCTTCCTCAACTCGGAGGCACGGATTCTGGAAATGAACTCCAAATCCGGCCTGTATCCTCTGTATATGGCATACAGCCTGTACGCCATGAAGCTGCCCGGCCCGGAGGACAAGCTGCCGCTGGAGCAGACACAGGCTCTCTGGCAGGAGACCGTGGAGCAGCAGATCTTTGTTCTGTGCAAGACCCGGATGGCAGAAAGCATCACCCGGCGGACGCTGGTGGGCTATCAGGATTGGACAGTCAACACCACCTACATTCCGCACCTGCTGGAACGGATGGAAAACGACCCGCAGCGTCTGGCAAAGAAGCTGCAGCGAACCGATACATGGGGAAAGGAGGGACAGCCCATGAAATTTGATGCCATTGTGGGCAATCCGCCGTATCAGGAGGATACAGGCGGCGGCAGCGCAGCCAATGTGGCGGCGAAACAGGCACGCCCGGTTTATAACCTGTTTGTGGATCAGGCAAAAACCATGCAGCCCCACTATATCTCCATGATCATGCCGGCACGCTGGTATGCTGGCGGCATCGGATTGACTGATTTCCGCAATGAGATGCTGAACGATCCGCATTTGATCAGGCTGACGGATTTTGTGAACTCCAAGGACTGCTTCAGTACCGTGGATATTGCAGGCGGCATTTGCTATTTCCTGTGGGATCGGGACAAGGAGGAGGTCTGCGAGGTTACAAACGTCAGCGGTCTGGAACGCCATACCATGCGGCGCAACCTCAATGAGTTTGGGGAAATCTTCATTCGGTCGAATGAATCGCTGTCCATTATCCATAAGGTTCTGGGCCGTTCGGAACACTTCCTGACCGATCGGGTGCAGCCCATTGATGCCTTTGGCTTCCCCTCTGCGGCTCGTGGCGAAAAAGAACCCTTTGATGGTTGCATTTCCCTGATTCACAGCCAAGGCACCGGCTATATTAAGAGAAGCGATGTCAAGAAAAATGCGGAGCTGATCGACAAGTACAAGGCAACGATCTCCATTCTGGTTCCCTGCAATGGTGAGGTTGGCATTGACCCGTCCAAGGGCTATAAGGCCATCACAACACCCCGGATTGAGGTTCCGGGTGAGGTGAACACCTTCTCTTATCTGGTTCTGGGCGCATTCGATACTGAAGAAGAAATCAAGAACTACAAGCAGTATCTGATGTGTAAGTTTACTCGCTTCATGCTGCGCTTGACCTACTCTTCCATGCACATTGCAAGGGCAAACTTTGTCTTTGTGCCCGATCAGGATTTTACGGAAGAATGGACGGACGAAAAACTGTACAGGAAGTATGAACTGACGGAAGACGAGATTGCGTTTATTGAGAGTACGATTAGAGTGATGGAATAATAATTCATTGTGGAGGAATTATGAATATTTCACCTGATGACTTTGAGAAATTTGGGATTGATGATTCCGTTTTGGATGAAAAGGGGGAACAGACAACATATAAGATAAAATATGTTACCCGGTATGTAAGGCAGTGGGCATTGATAGAAGTGAATCGAAAAGAAATTCAGCAGATCAATTTCATAGATTGTATGTGTAATGCAGGAGTTTATAAAGATGGCGATGCCTGTACTGCACTAGAAGTCATAGGGATTTTTAATGAACTTGCAAAGCAATTTCCGTCTAAAAGATTTGTTGTTTATTTGAATGATATCAACTCAAAAAGAATAGATAACTTTAATAAAATCTATCAAAAACATATCGTTCCTCAAAAAAGCTTGAATTTGCTGGTATATTTAAAAGATAAAGACGTCAATGATTATTTGGATATGATTATAGCAAGTTCTCAAAACAAACAAGGTCTTTTTGCGTATGGAAAGCGCAACCTAATATATGTGGACCCTTATAACTTCGGGACAGTTCAAATCTCTAAGTTGCACAATATCTTAGAAAAGAATTACTGTGAATTGCTTTTTAACCTTTTTACAAGTGACTATGTGAGAAATATTGCCAAGGATACAGGAAGAATTCAAAAATGTTTGGGTGGATTTAAGCCTGCAACAAAAGATGAATTCATCAATTATGTCGTAAATGAGCTACGAGTTGGTCATATCCAATATACTTTTGCCTATTCATTCCATACTGTGAAAAATGTTGAACTATATCAAATTCTTTATGCGACACCGAATATTCGGGGATTGGAAGTTTTGAAGGATAGTCTATGGGATGTTTTTGATGGCGAAGAATTTCATAGGAATCATGCACCAAAAATTTCAGACGTTGAACAGATTTCCATGTTTGATGATGAAGACCCAAAAGAGCAGCGTCTTCGAGAATATGCACAAGAAGCAAGGCGGATTATTTGTGAAGAATTCAAAGGCCAGATTGTTGAATATGCAGTGATTGAGCAAAAAATTCTTGAGGAGACGATGCTCAAAGATTCGCAGATTATAGAGCCCGTATTAAAGCCATTGATTGATGAGGAAAAAATTAGAAAATGCAATAATGTGCGGAAAACAAATTTTAAAAAGGATAGCTA
>DXUR01000159.1 GCA_019417795.1 Clostridiales bacterium
GGGATACACAGCTTGGATATATCCGCCGACTGCCTGCTGCATACTGCGCAAATCATTTCCAATATCAGTTACATACGGAGCCTTTCCCGGCTCCACCATTAAAACATTCATACTCTTTCCTCCTCAGTCATAGCTGATGTACGGCACCTTCAGCCAGTGTGTCCAATTGCGTTTTGCAAGTTCCGTTTTGACAACGCCATACTTTGTTCCCATGGCCTCGATGACCTGACCGCCGCCGATGTAAACACCGATGTGTCCCTCATGCCAAACCGCAAAGCCGGGAATGTCCGGCATGGTGTCGATGGGTCCGGACTCCGTGGCGCTGTAGTACATCTGGTTTGCACCGATATCCGGCATCCCATGGGTACCGTAGTCGATGGTCATCGTTTCCGGGGACAGCCAGCTGTAGCCCTTGATAAGTCCTACACAGTCGGTTGTTCTACCGCCCAGCCAGTGGGCGCGGATGAAGCCCTCATGATTACCAACGCCATCTGGGTATTGTGATACCTTGTAGGTAAGGAGTGACTCCGTTAGCACATTGCCATAGGTCCCCCAGACATAGCCCCAGCCGGACTCCCACGCATGAATGGCATAGGTCACAAGGTCGGTGGCGTTTTTATTGCTGGGATCGCTGAATGCCGAGATATCCAAATCAATGCCGTTGCCCTCCCCGCGAAGGAACTCGCCGCTGTTGCTACCACCGTCCGCAGCACCAGCAATCATGGTATAGATGTGGTTGATGTTGCTCTTATCATCCTCCGTGATCGTCCGGCCCAACTCTGCTTCGAGATTTGCATACGCCTGATACAGCGAAACCGGAACAGCGACGGTGTATTCTTCTTCTGTACTGGTGACCGTTCCATCCTCGCTCTCCACTTCTACCGTGCGGGTACGGGTTTCCCAATTGTAGAAGCACTCTACAAAGCGGTTTGCTGCCCGTCTGCTGGGAGCATCGTCGCCAAAGCAAAGGGCATAAAAAACAGCCTTGACTCGGATTGGGTCAAGGCTGTTTCCACCTTCCGTCCGCCCATTGACGGAGGCGACCGCCGAATCCAGAAGAGAAAACGCGGAGCGCATCTCCTCAATGTGAGAGCGGAATGCCATAGGCACCTCGGTCGAATAGCTCGTCCCATAGAAGGCTGCGGCTACCGCCTGGTTGTTGTGATCCGCACCGCCTGTGCCGATGGAGCACAGCACGGCGATCAGGAGGATGACGGGCGAGAGAACAGCGACCAGCCCCCAGCCGATCCCTTTGCGGAATTTCTCGTTGGAAAGGGCCGCCGCTGCGGTTTTTGCAATCATACCTGCAGTTACTGCCATTTTGTATTGACCTCCTTTATTTAAACTGTCTTTTGTGTTATAGTTATCTTGTAATAACTTGCTTGCTTCTTTTGCGGTCTCTATTGCCAGTCCCTGGTGGAACCTTTTCGACGTCTCCGTTGCGCTGTCAGCTGTCAGCTTGCTGATGTCTGTAGTCGATTGGAGGAATGTTCGTATGACAAAGAAAGTATCTATGGTGAGCCTGGGGGTTAATGAGACGCGAGGCTGAGAAATCTTGGCGAAGTCAGGGCTGTGTAAACAGTGGCTGCAAAAGAACGGATTATCCCCCTTGGGGTTCGAATCCCCGCCGTCTCACCAAACATTAGAGCAGAGGTTCTTGATAGAACCTCTGCTCACTATTTATCTGCCACCCGCTGTGCCAAACAGCTTTTCCTTGTAGGTGGGAGCGTGTACTTCCAGCAGATATCGCTCGTTGCCACACTTGTACAGGCAGACACCACGCTGGGGAAACTTGATGAGATTGTATTCTGCCTCATCAAGCTGGAGCATCTCCATGTAAGACCGCTTATCGATAGATCCTGCATTGAACAGGAACTGGTGGGGCGGGATGCTGAACAAAGGCTTTGTCATCTCGCGGATACCCTCCTGGTCAAAATCCTCCAGATTCTGACTTGCCAGCAGCATGGCGGATTCTTTTTTACGAACACGCTTGAGGCAATTTCGGATGTACTCGATAGCAGTTGGGTTGGAGAGCCAGATGTACAGCTCATCCAGTGCCGCCACCGTGTTTCCTTCAGTCAAGAGCTTGTCCGACAGATAGGAGAGTACATTGAACAGCATGGCGTTACGAACATTTTTCGCTGCGCTCAACAGTCCTTTGACACCGAACACCAAGAATCGGCTGGACGTGATGTTAGTATGACCGTTGAAGAATTGCGCGTCCGCGCCCTTGCACATGGAGTGCAACCCAAGCAGGACTTCTTGAAGAAGATTCTTCGTGTAGAGCTGATGCGCTTCGGCATGATAGTTTTTGAACTCATCTTCGATCAGGTCATAGAGATCAGAGAGAGTAGGATAATCCTCTGCTCGCATCCGGACAAAGTTGCTCCGATCCGTGATGCCCCATTTCTGATACAGCTTCGACAGCATGATCTCGATGGTGTCGATGTGAGCATAGCTGAAATCTTTATAGGCGCGGAAGAAGTCCTTGAGGAAAGATATGTGTTGTGACAGTAGGGTGCTTTTTCGAAATGCTTCCGGCGCCGCAGTATCATCTGGGTCGCCACCATCATCCCAGCATTTGGGTTCCAGCACATTGATGATGTACTGCCCCGCCATGAGGTCGGCAAAGCAGCCACCCACAGCCTCGCACATCTCTCGTTGCTCATGCTCGGCATCCAATGTGATTATGGATTTCCCGGATTCCAGCAAATTGAGAATAAGAAGCTTCATCAAGTACGATTTACCTTGACCAGAGTTGCCGAGGATGAGAATATTAGCAGAGGTCTTATCCTCGTCACGCTGGTCGAAGTCTACAAGGATATTACTTCCATATTTGTCCTTGCCAATGTAGAACCCTTTGGCATCCGTCTTGCCGGAATAGTTGAAGGGATAGAGATTAGCCACAGAGTTGGCTGGGAGCACACGTTCAAACTGTGCGCCGAAAGCATTGTATCCCACAGGGCTGACACAGCAGAAACCCTGCTGTTGGCGGAGCAAGAGTTTATCCACATTGAGCTTGCTGCGTACCAACTCGGTCAGCACATCGGTCTGTAACAGTTTCAGCGCATCGTAGTCTGGGGCGGTCAGTTCAAGATAAACCGCACAGTGGAACAATGGCTCTCGATTGCGATGCATAGAAGCTATCAGCGATGCCACATCCTGTAAATTGCTTTCAGCGGTGACCGTCTGCCGCAAGTCGTTTGTGTTCGAGCTGCCCATACGGTTTTTATTTGTTGCATTTTGAATGATACGATCCTCCTCCGCAGGTGTGAGCTGTCGGGTGTAGATGCGCAGAGTGATCCCATCCTTCTCGCCTAAGTGCCGTAGCAGTGCCTGCTCGTCAGTTTGAGTCGGATACTCTCGCAGTGCCCATACGCAACGGAAGGTATTACCGCAGATAAAGTGGTCGGGATTGAATTTCACAACGGAGGGTGCGATCATATCCAAAAAAGATTTGCTCGGTACATCAGCCGCATACCTTGCGGTGGCCTTTTTCTTATCTTTTGCCATGTGAACCCTCCTCCATTATTCTCCGAAGATAATCCAGCGTTCGCCATCATGATCCTCGAACCGCTCTGTGGTCACATTCTGCTCGAAGTAGACTCCCAGCATCCTTTTGAGATCCTGCTCGGCGGCACGACGGACGGAAAATCCGTTATCCTTGATACTCTTTTCGATGCGGGAGAGATAGCTGAACACATCGGATTCCTTTTTGCTCTGCAGCCGGACGAGAATATAAAACTCTCGGCTGGATGCCATAAGCACTTGGATGCGATCCAGGTGTGCGCTGTCTTGCTCCAACAGCTTTCGGATGGCGGGCAGATCCTCAAGATTTGCCTGCTGTCGATAGAACTCCTTGTTATTCTCGAAGGACTCCTTCGAATTCAGAGCCAGCATTTCAATTTCCGCCTGCCCTTTAATGACATTCAGAAGCGCATATATCCTTGCGCCTACACCGGAGCCCGGCAAGACAGAAATGTTAGTTGGTTTAATAGCAAAAAACACCAGATTCCCCATGCGGGTTGCGATGCCGTAGTCGGTGAAATCATCAATGCCCATGAGCTGCCGAGTAGACTGCTCACGGGCATCTTTCTTTTCCTGTTTTCTGTTCATGTGTCAAGTCTCCATTCGTAGTATTGTTGTTTTGTCAGCAGGAAGGCTGCAGCGTAGCGGATGAAGTCCAGAATGCTGGTTCCCTCATGTCGGATGGTCAAGAAGGCAAAGACAGCAGTCAGCACCAGAGGCAGAGCAATGCCAGTCTGGGTCAGCGCCAGAAAAGATAGAAGAAGTCCTACGCCAATGATGCCAATGTCTCGAAGCTCCCAAAGCCACAGCGTAGCCTTTGCAGACAAATTGTCCGGATAAATGTACATGGTTAATCACCCCCGATGAGAACGAGAGAGACCGCGGTTGCTTCCGCGGTCTCTCTCGTGGTTGTTATTCTTTTTCCGTATCTTCCAACGCACTTTCGATGAGCTGGATGAGGAACTGCTTTTGCTTGAGGTTGTGGGCTACCAGATATTCTTTCAGCCGATCGAAGAGCTCTGCCGGGATCTGTACCGCCAAGGTGCGTTCTGCTTTCATGCTATTGCCTCCTTCAAAGTGTTCGACGAAGATACGCTCCACATATTCCGCCAGTGTATTTAGCTCCCATTCTTCTTTTTCTGTCATGATCTTTGCGTGAAGCTCGGCAGGGATCATCGCACAGAGGTTCTTTTTGCCCTCCATTGGTATGCCTCCTTATTTTAATTTTGCAAGCAAAGCATACTGAAAGAAGGTAAGAAAATCTATTCACCAAACCCAACGAAGAAGCAATGCGAAAGCCAGCGATACCACCAAAGCTATTATGCGGCGCGGAGCACTGCAGCGATCCGCGATATAATAAACTCCACACACGGTATCGCCACACTATTGCCCAGCGCTTTATATCTGGCGCTGTCCGAAGCATCGGGGATGTCCGTCCATCCGTCCGGAAATCCCTGTAGGCGTTCGCACTCCAGAGGTGTTAAGCGGCGGATAAGGTAGGCATAGACTTCTGCCTGTTGGCAAATCAGGTCGGTTGCGTCCTTATATTGACGGGCACTCTGGGTACTTGCCACATTATTTTGCCGGAAGGCATCCACACGTTGCCGACTAAAGACCGCATGGCGATCCGTGGCGGTCAGTGTATATGCCAAATCGTCCTGACAGCCAAGACCGTTTCCACCGTTTTGAGGTTGACGATCCACAATGTTTCCGGCAATACAGATAGCATTGGAATCCTGCTCGACCAGCGGCACATTATTGCCGCCTGTGCCGTATCGCGCAGACATGGTCGGCGCCACCTTATGTGGCCCTGTGTAACGGCTATCAATGCCGTGGTTTTCGTATACGAGAGGCTGGTGTCCATGCTCCTGCGCCCGTAGCGTGCCGGACACATTTTCGCTGTATTCCATCACGCTGCCGCCCTGATCGTTGAGACACAAAACGGACGGCATACAATTCCCTCCGGCAGATCCTTTTAGTGTGGGAGACAGCTCCTCTCCATAACCTATGCCCCCAGCAGAGGCTCCAGCACCTGCGGAGAAGGCAGCAGCCAGCACACAGGGATATCCCTGTCCTGCCTGACCACCTCCTGTCGATAGTGCCGTATGTCGTTCCTCGGAAAGGAAGCAATCCCCATTGCCTTTGGTCACAACGCCTGAAGCTACGAAGGTCTGTTGCTTCATACCCGGTTGTGCACCCAGCGCACCAGCTACATTGTGAAGGTCGCGCACCTCATCTCGCTGATTGGCGGCAAAGGCTATGACTCCGTTTCTTCCAGTGGACATCCCGCAGTTGACGCCGAGCGTGGCTGCTACATCGCCAGTCAGATCACCGTTGTAGCCGTCAAAGCCCTCAACAGCTTCATCCGGCTGTGTCACGAAGGTCTGCATCTGCATATTGGTGGTTGCCATCAACGCACCTGACACGCCGTGCAGGTCGATGCCCTCATCCCGCTGGTTGATGTGGTACGCTTCTAATCCTGTGGGCTGTCCGTCCGGGCGCATGAGTCCCGCCTGAATCTTTAGGGCACGCTCCAGCTTCTTCGGCAGTTCCTTGCCACGCTCAAAGGCCCGGCGCAGGATGCCCAGGCAGGCTTTCGGGGACAAATAGTATTTTAGGGGCGGATCTGCCTGCAAAATCTGCGATAAGGAAGATTCTTTTGCGCCTCTGGGCGACACCCCAGTATTGAGCGTCGAGGCACCGCCACGCCAGGGAGAAATCAGCTCCCAATAGAATTCGCCCAGCAGATTCCCAGCGCCCGGAGTCAGGTCGAGGGACTGAAACGGAATCGC
>DXUR01000016.1:0-14022 GCA_019417795.1 Clostridiales bacterium
CCGGCGATTTTCAAGGAGGTGCCAGAAACATAATGGCGAAACCCAAAAAGGCCGAACAGGCCACCACCGTGGTTTACTGCGGCCCGTCCATTCCGGGCGTGGCGAAGCAGTACACCGCATACACCAACGGGATCCCCACCGCGCTGGCGGAGGCTATCGTGAAGCAGCCGGCCATGGAGGGCCTGGTGGTGCCCCTGGAGCAGTTACCGGAGGCCATGAAGAACCTGCGGAGCGGCACGGGGCATATTTCCCGCCTGTATCGTCTGGTACAGGTCAAACACTAAACAGGAGGTAGAACAACATGGCATACAAACACGGTGTATATAACACCGAGCAGGCCACCAGCCTGACCGTACCCATTCAGGGCAGCGCTGGCCTGCAGGTCATTTTCGGCACGGCGCCCATTCACCTGGCGAAAGACCCCGCGGCGGCGGTCAACACCCCCAAGCTGGTTTACAGCTACAAGGAAGCTGTGGAGGCCGTCGGCTATTCGGACGATTTCGAGAACTTCACCCTTTGCCAGAGCATTAGCGCCTGTTTCCAGGTTTTCAACGTTGCGCCCATTATCCTGGTGAACGTGCTGGATCCCAATAAGGCGGCCCACGTCACGCAGAACCAGGCGGAAAGCTGCGACGTTGTGGACGGCGTGGTGCTGTACGACAAGAAATATGTACTGCTGAACACCCTGGCCGTGAAGAACGGCAGCGCCACCCTGGTGGCCGGCAGCGACTACGAGGCGGCACATGAGGACGACGGCAGCGTGGCCATTACGCTGCTTTCCACGGCGGCCAAGGAGGCCAGCAGTCTGACCGTGAGCAGCACCAGCCTGAAACCCTCCGGCGTGACCGCTGCCGACATTGTGGGCGGCGTGGACGCCTCCACCGGCAAGGAAACCGGCCTGGAACTGATCCGCCAGATTTACCCCACCCTGGGCATGGTGCCCGGCCTGATCCTGGCACCCGGCTGGAGCCACACCCCCACCGTAGCGGCAGCCCTCCAGGCCAAGACCGAGAACATCAACGGCAATTTTAATTGCAGTTGCCTTTTGGACATTTCCGCGGACAGCGACGGCGCGGTGGTTTACACCAGCGTAAAGGGCGCCAAGGAAGCCCTGGGCGCCAGTTCCGCCCATGCGGCGGCCCTGTGGCCCATGGTGGCCGTGGGCGAGAAGAAATATTATTTCTCCGCCATGTTTGCCGCCCTGACGGCCTACACGGACGCCAACAACGCAGACGTGCCCTACGAAAGCCCGTCCAATAAGGATCTGCGGATCACCGCCACGGTTCTGAAAGACGGCACCACGGTGGCGCTGGATCAGCAGCAGGCCAACGACGTGCTGAACGCCAACGGCGTCATTACCGCGATCAACGCCAACGGGTTCAAGTCCTGGGGCAACAACACCGCGGCCTATCCCTCCACCACGGATCCGAAAGATCGCTGGTGGGCCGTGCGCCGTTTCTTTGACTGGGACGGAAATAATTTCATTCAGACTTATTTCCAGAAAGTTGACAAGCCGGGCAATAAGCGCCTGATCCAGTCTATTGTGGACAGCCAGAACATTATCGGCAACGGCTACGTTGCCCGCGACTACTGCGCCGGTTACCGCGTGGAGTTCCGCAGCGACGAAAACCCCGTTACCAACCTGCTGGCCGGCCACCTGACCGTACACACCTACCTGGCCCCGTACATTCCCGCGGAATATATCGAAAATATCCGTGAGTATGACGTGGACGCCCTGGAAAGCGCAATCGGAGGTGAATAAAGATGAACACGATCCCCACTAAGATCAACCGTTACAACGTCTACAACAAGGGAAACCGTCTGCTGGGCGTCGGTGAGGAAATGGCGCTGCCGGACTTTGAGCCGTCCAGCGAAACCGTGACCGGCGCCGGGATCCTGGGTGAGATCGACGACCCCACCGTGGGCTATTTCGGCAATCAGGAACTGGAAATCCCGTTCCGTCTGCTGGACAAGGAAACCGCCGACATGATGGACATGACCAAGGCCGTGCAGCTGGAGATCCGCGGCGCCCAGCAGACCACCAACACCGAGGGCGATATTGAGTTCAGACCCATGCGCGTGGTGGTTCGTGGCCGCGGCGGAAAGCTGACCACCGGCAAGGTCAAGGCAGGCAGCCCCATGGACACCGCGATCACGCTGACCATTCTTTACATTCTCATTGAGGTGGACGGCAAGACCGTGGTGGAACTGGACAAGCTGAACGAGGTTTACAAGGTCAACGGCGTGGACGTTCTGGCCAAGATCAAGGAGATGTGCTGACATGAGCGACGAAAAGAAAATGGACACCGCCATGCTGGCGGAGAACGACGAAAACACCGCGGCGGAGGAAAACGCCCTGGTTATGAAGCTGGACAAGCCTTTCACCTTTGAGGGGCAGACGTACACAGAAGTGGACCTGTCCGGCCTGGAGGACACCACGGCGGCAGACCTGCAGGCCGTGGGCCGTTTCGTGACGAAGAAGAACCCGGCGGCGAACCCCGCAACCGTGGAAATGACGCTGGAATACGCCCAGTTCATGGCGGCCCGCGTCGCCCACCTGCCGCTGGAGTTTTTCGAGCGCCTCCCCGCAAAGGAGGCAATCAAGCTGAAAGGCATTGTCGTGGGTTTTCTTTACGGCGGGGCTGGGGACAACTAACGCCCGCCGTCATAAACAGGGCCTGCGTCGGGTTGTCCATACAACTGCGGACAGGGCTGGATTATCTTCTGGCCCTGTCCGTTTCGGACTTGAACGAACTGGCGGACACGGTGACGCAGTACGCGGAGGAGGTGGCAAAACATGGCCGGCAAAAATAAGCTGTACGAACTGATGATTAGCATAGGCGCCAAGAAAGAAAGTTCGCTGAGTAAAGCGTGTTTAGGCGCAAGCAACGATCTGGCGTCGTTAGGGCAGACGGCAAAGACCGCGGGAAAGATCGCCGCCGGTGCCATGGTAGCAGCCGCCACCGCTGTGGCGACCCTGGGAACCGCTGCGGTGAAATCCGCGGCGGAGTATGAGGCCCAGCTGGCCAACGTTTCCACGCTGCTGACCGGCACGGAGGCAGAGGTGGCCGCACGAACGGCGGAAATCGGGGATCAGGTTCTGGAAATCTCCAACCGCACGGGCGTGGCCACGGCTGACCTGACGGACGGAATGTATCAGGTGGTTTCCGCTTTCGGTGACAGCGCAGACGCCGCGGCCATTCTGGAAACCGCGGCGAAATCCGCGGCGGCAGGAAACGCGACCACGACGGACAGTATCAACCTACTTTCTGCCATAACCAAGGGTTACGGCGATACCTCCGCGGAGGCGGTGCAGCAGGCGGCGGATCTGGCATTTGCCACCGTAAGACTGGGCCAGACCTCTTTCCCGGAACTGGCCGCAGGCATGGGCAAGGTCATTCCCCTGGCCAGTACCCTGGGGCTGGAGCAAGAACAGCTATGGGGCGCCATGGCCACGCTGACCGGCGTTACAGGTTCCACGGCGGAAGTGGTTACGCAGATGAAAGCCACAATGCAGGCGTTCCTCTCCCCGTCCAAGAATATGCAGGCTGCCCTTAAAAACATGGGCTATGAAAGCGGCCAAGCGCTGCTTGAAAGCAAGGGCCTGCAGGGATCTCTGGACGCCCTAAAGGACGCTGTGGGAGGCAACGAACTGGCGTTTGCGGGCCTGTTCTCCTCTGTGGAGGCACAAACCGCGGTGCTGGCTATGGCAGGCAACCAGGCCGAAAACCTGACCAGCAAGACGGCGGAAATGTACGAAGCCACCGGCGCGGCAAATACCGCCTTTGAGCGGCAGACCAACAACCTGAAATATGACATTAAGATGATTAAAAACCTGGGCGCCAATTTCTTGACGCAGCTGGGCACCAACATTCTGCCGTATGTGCGGGAGTTCGCGGAGGCGGCCCTGCCGGTGGTTTCGGAGGCGCTGGAGAAGATCGGCGGCTACATGACCGGAACCATCATTCCGGCGGCGGAAACCGCGGTGAAATGGATTTCGGAACACCGCACCCTGATCCTGGCGCTGGCGGCGGGTATTGCCACCGCTGTGGCGGCCTACAAGGCGTATAAAGTGGCGGTCACCGCCTACAACGCAGTTATGGCCGTGTATAAAGTGGTCACAGCAGCAAGCGCCACGGGCACCTTTACCCTGGCGGGCGCCATGACGGCGCTAAATCTTCCCGTGCTGGCAGTTGTGGCCGCCATCGGCCTGGCTGTGGCGGCGGGGATCCTGATTTATAAGAACTGGGACAAGATCAAGGCCAAGGCCGTGGAACTGGGCGCGAAGATCTCCGAGGTATGGGGAAACATCAAGACCGGCGTTTCCGAGGCCGTGGCGAACCTGGTTTCTGCGTTCCAGTCTAATTTCCCCCTGCTGTCCGCTTATTTGAGCGGGTGGTGGGAAAGTGTTTCGGCGGCCTGGGAGAACGTCAAGGCCATTTTTGCCAATATCATTGACTTTGTGCAGAACGTATTTGCAGGCAACTGGAGCGCCGCCTGGGACAATATCGTGGCCATTTTCGGAAACGTGTTTGGCATGATCGTGAACCTGGCGAAAGCACCCATAAACGGAGTTATTTCCGCAATCAACTGGGTGCTGGAGAAGATCAACAGCATTTCCGTGACGATCCCGGACTGGGTTCCGGGCGTCGGCGGGAAAACCCTGGGCTTTAACATTCCGACGATCCCCGCCCTGGCTGCCGGTGGTATTGCCACGGCGCCCACGCTGGCGCAGATCGGTGAGGGCGGAGAGCCGGAGGCGGTGCTGCCGCTGTCCAAGCTGGCGGCCCTCTTGGACGAATGGACGAAGCCGAAGCCGACACCGGGCGGCGGAACGGGCGGCGGCGGTGAAACCGTCGTTTTCTCCCCGGTATTCAATTTCTACGGCGGGACGCCGAGCCGCGAGGAGGCCGAGGAGGCCGGGCGGATCAGTTTCGCGGAGTTCAAGAAACTGTATAGGCAGATGAAAGCCGAGGAGAAGCGCAAGCAATTCAGCCCGGCATAAGAGGAGGACCACACCATGGAAAGCACCTACACCACCAAGCAGGGGGACGTATGGGACAAAATCGCCTATGAGGTGTACGGCGACGAAGAATACACCGGCTGGCTGATGGAAAACAATTTCCCGCTGCTGGACACGTTCGTGTTTGACGCCGGGGTGGTCCTCCAGACCCCGGCCCCGCCGGAGCAGACCGCAGCCAATGACCTGCCAATCTGGAGGAGCAAGGTATGAATACACGGCGGGCGTATGTAGACCTGATTTACAACGGAACCGCAGCCACGGCGGAAATTTCCGGTTTCGTGACGGATATTTCATACACGGATCCGGCCAGCGGAGAGGCGGACAGCCTGGACATTACGCTGCAAGACCGGGATCGCCGGTGGACGGGGGCGTGGATCCCCGTCGCCGGTGACACCCTGGCCGCGACGATCCGGGCGCTGAACTGCCAGTATTCCGGGGACAACCGGATCCTGCCGTGCGGTTTCTTTATCGTGGACAGTTTCAGCTTTTCCGGCTGGCCGGTTTCCGGGAGCATTTCCGCGATCTCCACGCCGCTGGACAGCAGTTTCACCACCACCCAGCGGACAAAGACCTGGGAAAACGTGACCATAAAAGAGATCGGAACCGAGATCGCAGGCCGCGCCGGGATCGCGCTGGCCTGGGACGTGGAGGGCGACCCGTTCACGATCAAGAGCGTGGAGCAATCGGAACAAACCGACTGTGAATTTTACATGAACCTGTGCAACACCTACGGGCTGGCCATGAAAGTCTACGCCCAAAAGATCGTGGTGTATGACCGGGAGGCATACAAGAAAAAGGGCGCGGCGGCGGTGCTGTCCCCGTCCAGTATGAAATCCTGGTCATGGCAGCAGGATCAGGCCGGCACCTATACCGGCGGAGAGTTCACATACACCAGCCCGGCCACGGAAAAGGAAATCAAGGTGACCGTGGGCAAGGGCAGCCGGATCCTAAAGCAGAGCGGCAAGGCCGACAGCAAGGCCGACGCGGAACGGAAGATCAAGGCGGCGGTGGCCAAGGCAAACCACGGCAAGACAAAACTTTCCGCCACCATTGTGGGAAACGCCTCTCTGGTGGCCTCCCAATGCGTCCAGGTGGTGGGCCTGGGGAAGCTGTCCGGCAAGTATTACATTGACACCATTACCCACAACGTCAGCGGATCCGGCGGCTACACCATGGACCTGGAAATGTCGCTGGTGGAGGAATGACGCGAGGAGGAACGCATGGAAAACAATATCCGGCTGGGTAAGATTTCAGCCATTGATTACGCCGCGGGCACGGTCCGCGTGGTGTACCACGAAAAGGACGACGCCGTGACCGCCCCCATTCCCCTGATTTCATCGGAGTATTTCATGCCGGAGGTGGACGACATGGTTATGGTGCTTCACCTCTCCAACGGCACGGAGGCGGGCGTGGTCCTGGGACGACCGTGGAGCGAAAAGAACAAGCCCCCGGAGGGTTCCAAAGGGCTTTACCGCAAAGACCTGGCCCGTTCGCCGGGTGAGGCCATGATCCGCTATAAGGACGGCACCATGACCATCAAGGCCGCCAAGCTGGTGATTGACGGAACCGTGACCGTCAGCGGCGACGTGACCGCCGGCGGGGTTTCCTTGGACAACCACACCCACACGGACAGCATGGGCGGCGGAACCTCCGGGCCATCGTAAGGAGGCGATTTACACATGATCGGAACGCTGGGGCGCAAAATCATTTTTGAGGTGAGCGACAACAGGGTTTTGACCTTTGAGAGCATGAGCCGCGAGGTTTCCGGGCGCTGGACCGAACACGAAGTTTTAGGCGTGAAGCCGAAAGCGGAGTTTTTAGGGCCTGGCCTCCAGACCATAAGCCTGACCATTCACCTGTCCGCTGCCCTGGGCGTGAAGCCGCGGCGGATCCTGGACATGGTGGAGCGCATGGTGGAAAGAGGTTCGACGGAGTACCTGGTGATCGGCGGCAGACTGGTGGGCCGCCGTCCGTTCCGCGTTACAGGATCGAGTGAAGCCTGGGACAAGGTTTACAGCCGCGGAGAATTGGCCAAGGCTACCCTGACCATTTCACTGGAGGAATACGCATGAACGAAAACGACCTTTTCAATTTCCAGCTGGAATATACGTTCACGGCGGACTGGCTGGCAGAACTGGATCGGCAGCTGGCCCTCCTGCTGTCCACACGGGAGGGCACCATGCCGCTGGATCGGGCTTTCGGCCTGAACATGGATTTTGTGGATATGCCGCCAGAGGCCGCAAAGAGCCTTTACACGGCGGAGGTCACCGAAAAGGTGTCCAAATTCATACCGGAGGTGCGGGTGCAGGAAGTGACCTGGACCGGCGGCAACACCGGAAAACTTTTTCCCAAGGTGGTGATAACAAGTGCCTGATATTTCCGCAATTCAGAACACCCCGGACGTGTCTTTCATCGACAACAAGACCATTGACGACGTGCGCGGGGATATGGTGGCAGACTTTGAGGCGTTTATGCTCCAGGCGACGGGCAGCAAGGTGTCCCTGGGCCGCGCCTCTGTCCACCGCATGATCCTGTATTCGGCGGCGGCGCAGATTTACCAAGCCATGCAGTACGTTGACCGAGCGGGCAAGCAAAGCCTACTGAAATACTCCTATTCGGAGTTCCTGGACAATCTGGCGCTGCTGAAAGGCGTTACCAGAGAACCGGCAAAGGCGGCCACGACCACGATCCGCTTTACCGCGTCAGCCACCAGGACGCTGGCCACGCCGATCCCGGCGGGCACCAGGGTTTCCTCCAGCGGTTCCATTTATTTCAGCACGATGGAGTACGCAGAGATCCCGGCGGGCAGCCTGACGGTGGACGTGCTGGCGGAGTGTACCGCAACAGGCAACGCGGGCAACGGACTGGCGCCTGGCGAGGTGTCCACCATCGTGGATCCCGTTCCCTACATTACCAGCGCCGTGAACCAGAACACCACGGAGGGCGGCGCAGACGTGGAGAACGACGAAAGCCTGGCGGAGCGGGTTTACCTGGCCCCTGGCGCCTATTCTACGGCAGGCCCGGAGGACGGATACCTGTACCACGCCAAGAAGTACAACGCCGCCATTGGTGACGTGGTGGCCACCAGCGACCACGAAGCGGGCCAGGTGGATATTGTTTTCATCATGGCCGACGGTTCCAAGCCGGGCGCGGCCATGATCTCCGGCCTGCAGGCGTACCTCTCCGGTAAAACGATCCGCCCCATGACGGACAAGCTGACCGTGAAAGCCCCGGAGGAGGTCACATACAGCATTAACCTGACGTATTACATCAACCGCAGCGACAGCGCCAGAGCGGTGGCAATCCAGGCGGCGGTGGCCCAGGCCGTGGAGGAATATAAAACCTGGCAGCGCACCATAGGCCGCGACGTGAACCCGTCGCAGCTGGCCGCCATGGTCATGGAGGCAGGCGCCAAGCGTGTCACCGTGACCGCGCCGACGTTCGCGGCGGTGGCCGCCACAAAGGTGGCAGCATTGACCGGATCGGCCACCGTGACGTATGGAGGGCTGGAAGATGATTAAACTTTCCGGCAGCCGCTTCACGGACATTATGCCGGAGAACCTGGCAGAGCAACCGGAGATCCAGGCGCTTGCCTACGCCGTGGGCAGGCAGGTGGAGAAGCTGCTGGCCTATGCCGACGGCGCCCGCACCTATGCGGCGATCTATGCTGTGCCGGAAAAGGTGCTGGATCTGCTGGCCGTGGAACTGCGTACCCCGTCCTATGACGAAAACTTTTCCATTAAGGTCAAGCGAACCCTGATCGCGGAAAGCCTGCTGTTTTACGCGCAGATGGGCACCCCGGCAGCGGTGAACCGGATTATTGAAACCATTTTCCAGGCCGGTCATATCAGCGAGTGGTGGGAATACGGCGGGAAACCCTATCACTTCAAGGCATACACCACGAACCCGGCTATTACGTCGGACGACGTGGAGGAGTTCAAGCGGGTGCTGGGCACCGTAAAGCGCCTTTCTGCCTGGCTGGACGAAATCGTGTTGGATCTGTCCACACCTCCGGCGGAGGTATTCGTGGGCCATTGGATCCACACGGGCGATTTTATCACCCTGCAAAGGGCGACTATGTAACAGGAGGTTATCAGCCATGTTTCAGGCCCCGAAACTGACAGACGCCGGCAAAAACCTGTATTACAGGAATATGGCCGGTGAGGGGATCAAATTCACAACCATTCAGCTGGGCAACGGCACAATCAGCGGCCCGATCTCCGCTATGACGGCCCTTGTCAGCGCCGTGGTGACCATTGACGCCGCGGTGAAAAACAACGCGGAGCAGTACGCCGACGTGTCCGGCCATTTCTCCAACGCAGAACTGGAGGAGGGTTTTTACTGGCGCGAGATCGGCGTGTTTGCGGCGGATCCCGATTACCCCAATGACCGCAGCCACGACATTCTTTACTGCTACCAAAACGCCTATGACACGGCGGACTTTATCCCCGTGGCGTCGGTGGAAACGGTGGAAAAAAACATTACCGTGCCCATTATCGTGGGCGACGCCTCCACGGTGTCCTGCACCCTGTCCAGTTCGCAGGTGCTGGTGTCGGAGGCGGACCTGGAGGCGCACGACAAGGACGCGAACGCCCATAATGCCCTGTTTGAGAAGATCAACAAGGAACTGGAAAAGAAACAGGACACGATCACCGCCAAGGGCATTTTGAAAGGCGACCAGGACGCAAAGGGAAACCCCACCGTGACCAAGGCCACGCCGGGCGTGGACTACCAGCAGCCCACCCAAGTGCTGACGGAAAGCAACGCCATGGCCCTGACGGACACGGTTCCGTTTTTCTCCGGTTCTGCCGGGCAAAATCGCAAGGTCACGCTGAAAAAGCTAAAGGAGGCCCTGGGCGTCCAGTCTGCCAGTATCAACGTGACGACCTGCGCCGGCGCGGCGGTGGTTTGCACGGACGGAGAAACCACCCTGAACGGCGTGGGTTCCACCAAGTTCTCCCTGCCGGAGAACACCGGCACCTGGGAGGTAACCGCCACCCTTAACGGACACACGGCCAGCGCCGTGGTGGAGGTCACCGGCGCCATGCAGTACAACGTGGATCTGGTGATTACCTCCAGCGTGGCAGTCACCCACGCACCCACGAAAACCGCCTACAACGTGGGGGAAACATTCGACCCCACCGGCCTGGTGGTCACCGCTACCTATGCCGACGGCACCACGGAGGACGTAACGGACGGCTGCACGTTCAGCCCCACCGTTATGGCAGCCAGCACCACGGCGGTGACGATCAAATACCAGCGGGCGGGCGTGACGGTCACGACCACCCAGGCGGTCACGGTCCTGGAAATGTCCAGCATTTCCGTGAAAACCGCACCCAACAAAACCGCGTATTACATCGGTGAGAGTTTCGACGCCACCGGAATGGTGATTGAGGCCACCATGTCCAACGGCACCAAAAAGACCGTGACGGGCTGGACGTACACCCCCAGCGGCGCCCTTTCCAAGACGGACACGGCGGTGACGATCTCCTACACGGAAAACGGCGTCACAAAGACCTGCACCCAGGCAATCACGATCCGCACCCTGTCCAGCATTTCCGTGACGACGGCACCCACGAAAACCGCCTACAAGTACGGGGAGAAGTTCAGCAGCGCCGGAATGGTGATTACCGCCAAATATTCGGACAACGCCACCCGCGTGGTGAGCGGCTGGACCTATTCGCCCACCGGCGCCCTGGGGCTGGCCAATACAACGATCACGATTACCTACGCAGAGGGCGGCGTGAGTAAGACCTGCACCCAGGCCATTACCGTGAGCAACTACCTTTCCAGTATCGCGGTGACCCACGCACCCACGAAAACCTCCTATTTCACCGGCGAAACGTTCAACAGCGCGGGAATGGTGGTCACCGCTACCATGGCAGACGGCAGTAAAAAGACCGTCACCGGCTACACCTGCAGCCCCACCACCATGGCAGCCAACACCACGGCGGTCACCGTCAGCTATTCCGAGGGAGGCGTGACCAAGACGACCACCACCCCGGTAACGGTCACCAGCATTTCCAACACGCTGGCCTCCAACAGCTGGGCAACGATCCGCGCCGTGTCCGACGCCGGAAAGGGGTCCAATTACTGGAGCGTGGGCGACGCCAAGGGGATCACGATCAACGGCAAGGTGGGCGCCACGACGATCTCAAATCTGGCCATTTCCGTGTTTATCCTGGGTTTCAACCACAACGCCAGCCGCGAGGGCAGCAACCGGATCCATTTCCAGATCGGCAAGATCAACGGCACCCTGGTGGGCCTGGTAGACGGCAATTACGGAAGCAGTACCAGCACCACCGGCGCCTTTACCATGAACACGTCATACACGAACAGCGGCGGGTGGAATAACAGCCACATGAGAAAGACCGTGCTGGGCAGCAACAGCGCCAGCGCCACCAGCCCCGCGGCCAATACCCTGCTGGCAGCCCTGCCGGCGGATCTCCGGGCGGTTATGAAGCCGGCCACCAAGTACAGCGACAACACCGGCGGCGGAAGTGACACCGCCAGCTATGTCACCAGCACCACGGATCTGCTGCCGCTGCTTTCGGAGTTTGAATACCACGGGGCCAGGTCCTACGCCAACAGCGCGGAGAAGAATTACCAGGCCCAGTATGACTATTACAAGGCTGGAAACAGCAAGGTGCATTATAAGCACAACGCCACCGGCACGGCGGCCAATGTGTGGTGCCGGTCCGTCAATTCGAGCAACTACGGCATTTTCTGCCTTGTCAACACCGACGGCAGCGCCCGCACTGCCACCGCCTACTCTTCCTGGGCGCTGGCCCCCTGCTTTTTTGTCTAATCGCCGCAGCATATCCGGCAAAATCCCGCCCACGGAAGTGGGCGGGAAACCCGGACAGAGAAAGAAAACCCGTGAGGTGAAAGAATGTCAGTTCTGAAAGAAAAGCGGACCGTGAGCAAAGCGGAGTATGTGAACACCGCAAACCAGATTTATGTGGAAACGGTGGGATTTTTGACGCGGCTTTCCGCCCGTTATTCCCGGCTGATTGCAGAGGGCACCGCGCAGCTGGCCGGTGAGGTCATGGACCACACCGAAAAGGCCAACAAAATATACCCGTCGGACGAACAGCGCAAAGCCCAGCGCAAGGCGCATTTGCTGGAGGCGCTGGCCTCCCTCTCTGCGCTGGACGTGCGCCTGACCCACGCCTATCTGGTTATGTACCAGAACCCGCAAGGGTGCTTTACGGCGCCCAGCGGAAAAACGGTCCCACCCAAGGAGGCCATGGACAAGCTGGACCGCATGGCGCAGAGCCTGGGCGAACTGATAGACCGGGAGGACACCCTGCTGCGGAATATCCTGGAGAGCGACAGGAAACGGAAATAAGTCATTTTTATGGGTGTATCTTTGAAAACGCGCCGGGAGGCAGGGCGGCTTTCCCCTCTGACGGCGGCCAATGTGTGGTGCCGTTCCGTCAATTCGAGCAACAACAACAATTTCTGCCTTGTCAACACCGACGGCAGCGCCAACAATAACAACGCCAACAATTCCTGGGCGCTGGCCCCCTGATTTTGCATAACTGGGTCAAATGCAGTAACGAACGTGAACCGGACCCATGTAAAAGGAAAGATACTTCCCTGGCGAAAGCCTGAAACTGCCCGCTGATGATCCCGCGCGGACGCTGCTTGCATGGCGGGGGTATTGTGCTAACCCCGTTTCATGCGCTGGATCGAAGCAGTTTAGACGCACACCAACACCACAACTGTACGGAGGGCGAATACTTTTCTATGACAAGCGAACAGCGCCGCGAGGCGCGTTACAGACGCCGCCAGACAAGGCGGCAGGCAAAGCGAAAGGCCCGCAGCGACGCCCTGGGGCCGATTGAGGAAGTTTTCAGTTACCGGGCCATGTTTTTCTATGGCCGGAAATGCTGCAACGGCGTGAGGTGGAAAGCCAGCACACAGCGGTTTGAAATGCACCTGTTTTCTGGCACCGCCAAGCGCCGGCGCAAGATCCTGAATGGAACGTGGAAACCGGGCAAAACCGCCCATTTCACCCTGAAAGAGCGGGGCAAGGTTCGACCAATAGACGCGCCGCACATTGAGGATCGGCAGGTTTATAAGGTTCTGACCAAAAAGGTGCTGGTGCCGCTGTATGTGCCCAGTATGATCTACGACAACAAAGCCAGCCAGAAAGGCGGCGGCCTGCATTTCCATTACAGACGCCTGGCCAAGCACCTGCGGGATCATTACCGCAAGCATGGCCTGGAGGGTGCCCTGTTCCTGATGGATTTTCACCACTTTTTCCCGGACGCGCCCCACGCGCTGCTGTATGAGCGGCACCGGGGCATGATCCTAAACCCGGACCTGCGGCAGTTGGCCGATCTGGTGGTGGCAGCCGTGCCGGGCGGCGTGGGTATGCCGCTGGGCGTGGAGCCAAGCCAGCAGGAAATGGTGGCGCTGCCGTCCTCCCTGGACAACCGGATCAAAGCCCAGCTTTCGATCCATGGCGCTGCCCATTACATGGACGACTATTACACCATTCTGCCGTCGAAGCAGGCGGCGGAGGTGACCGCGGCGGACGTGATCGGCCACGCGGAGGCCATGGGCCTGCAGGTCAACGCTGGAAAGTCAAAAGTGGTTCCGTTCTCCAGACCGTTCCGGTTCTGCAAAGCAAAGTTTCAGGTGACGGACACCGGCGCCGTGAAGATCCACGGCTGCCGTGACGGAATGAAGCGGGCACGGCGGAAACTGCGGCTTTTCCAGGCGCGTGTGGCCAGCGGTGAAATGACGGTGGAGCAGGTGGCCCAATGGCTGCAAACACCGATTTCCTATTATGAAAACTTCAACGATCACGGCAGGGTGCTGAAACTGCGGCGGCTATTTTATGCGATTTTCAAAACGGAGGTGTAAACCATGTTCAAGATCACAAAAGACGGGGCGACCGTGGCCATGACCGAGGCCCCCAACTACATCAAGCAGGCGGAAAACGGCTGTTTCGTGCTGTGCCCGGAGGCGGAGGCCACGGGGATCGC
>DXUR01000016.1:14122-19379 GCA_019417795.1 Clostridiales bacterium
TGCGCGGTCACCAGCGAGAGCGCACACCGCTATTTTGCACGAAACGACGACGGAAACGGGAAAGCCCGCGGCGCCCTGATCGGCGCCATCACGGCCAAGCTGGAGCGGAAAGACGCCGGCCATCAAATGCGCTGGGATCTCCTGTGGAGCGACCCGGAGGCGCAGAAATTACGCCACCCGGATCATGCGGATTTCTGGCTGTGGGGCCATGCCTTTTTTGAGGCGGACATGGCAGACCTGGAACACGTCGCCGGGCTGATCGGTGCGAGGAGGTGACGCTGCCATGGATTATATGAAGCTGGTGGCGGACCTCTGCCAAATCATTGACCGCCAGAACGAAATCACAAAGGCCATGGTGGTGCAGCTGGGCCAGCGCGACGCCCTCCGGTATGAGGAGGAAATGGCGGCGGTTCGGCGGGACTACGATACCGCCATGGGGGAGGTGGATCCGTGCAAAAACTAATTGAAACGCTGTCCACCGTGAGCGTAGGCCAGGCGCTGACTGGCGGCGTCACCGTGGTGGCGCTGGTGTCCGTGTTTATCGAAATTACCCCGGTGAAGATCAACCCGGTTTCCAAGTTTCTGGCCTGGCTGGGGCGGAAGATCAACAGCGAAGTGATCGCCAAGGTGGACAGGCTGGAAACCGAGGTGCAGGCCATGAGGAAAGCGGACGGAGAGCAGGAGGCCATAAACTGCCGTTACCGGATCCTACGGTTCGGGGACGAAGTAAAACACGGCACCCGGCACAGTCAGGAACATTTTGAGCAGATCCTGGCCGATATTGACGCCTACGAAATCTATTGCAAGGATCACAAGGATTTCAAGAACAACAAAACCAGAGTGACCACGGAGCGGATCCTGGACGTTTACCGCGTGTGCGTGGAAAAAGACGATTTTCTGTAATGGAGGCAACCCGTGAAAATATTCATTGTGGCCGCGGCGGCGTGGGCTGCCGGTGCCCTCCTGGGTTATTTCGTGGCCCGGCTGGCGTATAAGCACCTGCGGAAGCGTCTGCGGACGCTGCGGCAGGAACGGAAGCCGCCTAAAAAGAAAATGGGCACCATGGACAGGATCCTGGTTCTGGAAGCGGTTTTCCTGGTGGCGTACACGGTGGCCGATCTGGTGGTTTTCTGGCACACCGGATCAGAGCCTGCAACCCTGACCGGCTGCGTGTTCGGCGTGTGCGGCCTGGAAAACGGCGTCATGGGCTGGATCAAGACGAACAAGGACAAGGCGGCGGAGGCCGTCGGAACGAGCGGGAGCGGCACCCAGCCGCCCCCGGAGGAACCGCCCGCGGGCACCGGCGAACCACCGGACGCGGGCCTGTGAGGAGGTATAAACAATATGACCGGAAACGAACTGCGCCAAAAGGTTGCGGACATTATCAACGCATGGAACGGAGCAACCAGAGGAAGCGCCAAGCACCTGGAGATCCTGAACATCTACAACAACCACAAGCCCCTGGCCAGAGGCTACCGCGTACAGGTGGGTGACGCCCATTGTGCCACCACGACCTCCGCGGCGTACATCAAGGCCGGGATCGCGGAGTACACCGGGACGGAGTGCGGCGTGGGAAAGTACGTCGAGATCGCCAAGAAAAAAGGGATCTGGACGGAGAACGACGCATACACCCCCAAGGTGGGCGACGCCTGCGTGTACGACTGGCAGGACGGGGCCAACTACGCCACCACCGACAGCACCGGCGCACCGGATCACATTGGCATTGTCACCAAGGTGGGCGGCGGCACCTTTGTGGTCACAGAGGGAAACATGAACGGCGGCAAGGTGGGCAAGCGCACCATGAAAGTGAACGGGCGGTATATCCGCGGTTTCATTACCCCGGACTTTGACATGATCGCCCGGAAACTGGGCGGTACGTCCGGCGGGACGGCGGACAAGCCAACGAAACCGACGACCCAGGCGGCGGGTACATACACCGTTGCGGCCGGGGACACCCTTTCCCGTATCGCCGCGAAGTACGGCACCACCGTGGCCAAACTGGTGGAGATCAACGGCATTAAAAACCCGAACCTGATCCGTGTGGGCCAGGTCCTCCGCCTGCCCGGCGGAGCCGTCAAGTACACCGTTGTGGCCGGGGACACCCTTTCCCGTATCGCCGCGAAGTACGGCACCACCGTGGCCAAGCTGGCAGCAGACAACGGGATCAAAAATCCGAACCTGATCCATGTGGGCCAGGTTATCACCATCAACAAATAATTTTGCCGGAGGTGCTGGAATGGTTATTATCAAGGCGCTGGCCTGGGTGCTTTCCCTGGCCGCTGTGGTCACCTGGCTGGTGGCCCTGGTACGCTGGGACGGTTCGATCCCCTGTGATCGGAGCCAATGCGAAAGCTGCCCATTTCCGCGGTGCCACGAAAATGGCCAGGACAGCACCGGGCAGGAATGAGAGGTAAAAATGGAACAGACTATTATCCGCCTGGCCATTGGCCTGGTTCTTCTGGTGGCTGTCAACGTCGTGCTGGGCAGCCTGAACGCCCTTTTTGACGGGACTTTCGACCGTATCAAATGCCGGAACGGCGTCATTAAGGGGATCATTATTGCCGCCTGTTTCGTCGCTTTCTATGTAGCGGGACGCCTGAACCCCGATATTGTGGCAATCGACATTGACGGCGAAACGGTCAACGTGGCAACAGCCGCCAACCTGGCCATGGTGACGGCCTATGTGCTGTATGCGAAAGACGTTTTTTCCAAGCTGTCCAAGCTGGTTTTGAGCAAAACGAGCGGGACGCCGGAGCAGACCGGCGGAACCACGCCGCCCGCATTGGAGGAACCGGCGGACGCGGCGGAGGCCACCGCAGCAGAATAAAAAAGGAACCCCGGCGCCGCCCTGGCGTCGGGGTTCTTCTGCGGGTCACCTGCTGGCAGGCATGGCCCGCATGACTGTTTTTCTGCTGTATTCATCGGTGAGGACTAACACCACACCGCGCCGCCCGTCAGCCAGCGGGACCGTGACCGCCTCCAGCGTAACCGCCGGGGAAACTTTCGCTTGCTTTTCCATTCTCATTTCCTCCCGTTGAATAGTTTACGAAGCAGCCGGATCCCGTAGCGAACCGGGACATAAACCGCCACGAATATGGCCACAAAAAGCAGGTATTTCATGCGCTGCCCTCCTATTGACATTTTAGCGGGTTTCGTTTATATTGAGGGTGCGGGGGTTGCCCCCCGCCCCTCTGTCTGTTACCAGCCGATCCATTTGAGGATTGCCGCTGTAATCAGACCGGAGATTGTGCCCGCCAGGATTGTGTCCGCCAAGACCTGCAACCTGTTGGGCTGCGCCGTCGGCTTATGCCGTCGGCGTTTTTTCTTGCTCATTTTAACCACCCCTTTCCTCTTGAACTGTCTATATTATAATCTAACGTGAGATAAAAAGCAATCCGCAATATGCACAAATCTAACGTGAGATATTTATATAATCTAACAGTAGATAAAAACGGGCGGCGGTGGTATTATAATGGCGAGGTGATAAGCATGGGCAGACCGAAGAAAGAGGGCGGCATGAGCGCCACCGACTACAAGCGAGATTTCAATGAAAAGAACTATGATCGACTTTCCCCGTATGTAAAGAGAGGAAAAAAAGACAGATACAAGGAAGCTGCGAAAGCTGCAGGGTACAGTCTTAACGAGTTCATGGAAAAGGCTATGGACAGCCTGGCGGCGGAGATCCTGGGAGAATAAAAAGCATAAGCCCCCGACGCACACAGCGCCGGGGGCGTTTCGGCGTTTGCCCTCCAGAGTGTTCAATATTTTTCGGTGCTGATTATTAACACGGGTTCGTGGAAACCTATGTGTTAATATCAAGAAAACTGCTGAACATTACCACGCGCCTGGAGGGCTGCCCATGAAAGCGTATGATTTCCACGGGAAAAGAAATATATGCGGTGACCGGATCCGGGAGGCCCGCCTGCGGGCGCGGCTGTCACAGTCTGATCTCTGCCGGCGTCTGCAACTGGCTGGTGTCATTGTGGAGCGGGACGTGATAAGCAGGATCGAAAACGGCGGCAGGTTTGTGGCTGACTTTGAGGTGGTGGTGATCGCGGACGTTCTGGAGGTTTCCGTGGACTGGCTGCTGGGCAAAGAATAGGACGGCGTGGAGTGCTGTATGCACCGCGCCGTCCATATTTTTTTGAAAGTGAGGGCACGGGCATGAAAGGATATAAGCACCTGACGGAGTTTGACCGGAACAAGATCGCCAGAATGAGAAAAGAGGGCGCCACCATGCGCGAGATCGGCGCGGCCCTGCACGTCAGCGCCGCCACCGTCTGCCGCGAGATCAAACGCGGGACATACACCTACATGAACGCGGATTATATCGAAGTGACCGAGTACATACCGGAGCGGTCACAAGCCCGCTACCGGGCCAACATGGCGGCCAAGGGCGGCCCCCTGAAAATTGGAAGTGATCGCCGGTACGCCGAAACCCTGGAGGCGCTGATTGCTGACGACAATTACAGCCCGGAGGCAGCCCTGCATGAGATTGAGAACCACCCGGAAAAGTACGGCAGCTTTGAAACGCGGATCTGCCGCCAAACCCTTTATGCCTATATTGACAAGGGAGTTTTTCTCCGCCTGACCAATAAGGCGCTGCCGTTCAAGGGTTCCCGGCGGAAGAAGAAAACCAAGCACGTCCAGCGGGCGAAACAGCAGCCCAAGGGTGAGAGCATAGAAAAGCGCCCGCCGGAGATCGACGGGCGCCAGGAGTTCGGCCACTGGGAAATGGATCTGGTGGTTTCCTGCAGGGGCGGGCATAAGTGCCTCCTGGTGCTGACCGAGCGCGTCACCCGCATGGAGGTGATCCGCCTGATCCGCGATAAATCCGCGGCCAGCGTCGTCCGTGCGCTGGACACCATGGAACGGAAATGGGGCACCCGCTTCCCGCAGGTATTCCAATCTATTACCATGGACAACGGAAGCGAGTTTGCGGACTATATCGGGATCGAACGGTCCGTATATAAACGCTGCGAGAGCAAGCGCACCCGGACATATTACTGTCACCCATACTGCAGTAGTGAGCGAGGAAGCAACGAAAAACAAAACCAGATGATCCGGCGGAAGTTCCCCAAGGGGACAAACTTTGATAAGGTTACCCAAAAAGACGTGGAGGCGGTGGAAAGCTGGCTGAACAGATACCCCCGCCAACTGCTGGGCTGGGCCTCTGCCGGGCAGCTGTTTGAGGGCTATTTGCAGACCGTCTAAAAATATTTTTTCGTTTTGTTACACTTTCCTATTGACATTTGCC
>DXUR01000160.1 GCA_019417795.1 Clostridiales bacterium
CGGACTCCGGCGAGAATATGCTCACGCTTTACACCTGCGTCCGCAACCAGCGGGACCAGCGCTGGTGCGTCACCGCGGTAGAGACTTGATTTTTTCTCCGTTTTGCCGGATCGGTTCTGTTCGACTTCTGCCCATCGCCTGTGATATGGTGAAGCTGCGAGGAAGATTTCCACATACACATTTAGAATGGAGGCAGAACGATGAACAGATTGAAGAATACAGGACTTGTCCTCTGCGGTCTCGTGCTGGGGCTTTCACTGAGTGCTCCCGCGGCGCAGGCGGTGGAATCGCTGAAAGCAACGCTTTCCACCAACCGCATCCTTGTAGACGGTCAGGAAGCCCGCCTGACGGCGTACAACATCGACGGCAACAATTACGTTATGCTGCGTGACGTCGGCAGAACGGTCGGTTTCAATGTCTACTGGGACAGCGATGCCAAATGTGTACAGGTCGAATCGAAAAAGCCGTACACCGGCGAAGCGCCGGTAACGTCTGCGGAGGCAAAGCCCGTGGAGCAGCCTGCGCAGACAGATGTCGCCGCTGCAAAGCAGGACATCATTGACCGCACCAATGCGCTACGGCATCAAAAAGGCGTTGCCGCGCTGCGCGTCAACGACAAGCTCATGCAGGCGGCGCAGGTTCGCGCGGATGAGATGGCCGCCAGCGGCGTCTACTCTCACACCCGTCCGGATGGGCGCAAGAGCAATACCGTCACCGACAGCAAATACACTGGAGAAAATATTCACAGTATATCGGAGTTATACCTCGAGCAACAGCACAAAACGCTCTCTGAGGCGGTGGTCAACCTGTGGTCCAATTCCAAGGCTCACGCAGACAACATGACAAGCTCCCGCTACGGCGAGATCGGCGTCGGACTGGCGCGAGGCGTTAACCAAAACGGCCTTGACTGCTGGTACTGCGTGCAGGTCTTCCTGCTGGACGGCTGTGAAGTCACTTGGGTGGATACGACTGCAATGAAATGATATATCAGAGCTGTCAGAACAAAAACGTGGACATTCCGGCGTTTGTTGGGTATAATGAAATCAAAGGAGGAGTGCTTATGATTTATTCAATCTACGAAATTCAGCAGCGAATCGCGCCGGTGGCAAAGCAGTACGGTGTGAAAGCAGTATTCCTCTTTGGCTCTTACGCAAGAGGTGAAGCCCGTGAGGACAGCGATATCGACCTGCTGGTCGATACCAGCGGAACGAACCTGCGCAGTCTTCTCTCTTTGGGAGCACTGTATTGCGACCTTGAAGCGGCGCTGCAAAAGCCGATCGATTTGATTACTGTCAGCGCGCTGGAACAACGTGCGCAAATGCCCAGCGAGGAAATGTTCCGTGAAACCGTGATGAAGGAGAAACTGAATGTATATGACGCAGCCTGACCGCCAGCGCATCCAGCATATCCGCGATTACTGCGAAGAGATCCGCAAGACCATCGAACGCTATGGAGAAGGCTTTGCGGTCTTTGATCAGGATGCAGATTATCAGCGTTCCATTGCATTTTCCATTTTGCAGATCGGTGAGCTGAGCGGCGGATTATCCGAAGAATACCGCAAAGCGACCAGCAGCCGCGTGCAGTGGGGACCGATGAAGGGAATGCGAAACCTTGTCGCGCACAGCTACGGCAGCATGAATCGCGAGATTATTTGGGAGACCGCGGTCAATGACATTCCCACCCTGAAGCAGTTCTGCGAGGAGCAGCTTGCAGAAAACTGAAAATTAAACGATATACAAACAAAGCAGACCGAGTTTACTCGGCCTGCTTTTCTTTTACAAAAGGAGGAATAACCTTGAAAACGATTCGAACAAAATTCTTGTCATTATTGCTTGCGCTGGTGACAATCTTGAGCCTGCTGCCGACTTCGGCCTTCGCTGCGTCGAACACGGGTTCCGGCCTCAAGATTACCACCAATCAGGCATATTGGAGCACGCGCCTGCTCGCCAACGGTACCCCGTACAGCTACCGCCCGCCGCTGGCAGACGGCAAGCTCGTGTACTGCATGGATAGCGGCCTCGGCTATCATTACGCAACGCCTTCGTACCTGAATTCCTTTACATGGACTTCCGGCACCGGTGCAGATGCAGATGCCGTATTGCAGTCGGCGCTCACGAACAGCGGCCTCAGTGAAATGGACGCCGCGACCGTCGAGAACGTCAAATGGATGATGACCTATCTCAACGACTGCAAGGAATCCAACGTCGGCCAGCTTTTTATGGCGGTACAGACCTACGTTTGGGAGAACCAGTCCTATAAGGGCGAACCCGGCGGAGACGGCGACGCGGGCGGCTATGCCAACGCCGACACCTACGAGCTGTATCTGAGCCTTATCGACTCTCTTCTCGCAAAGAAAGCAGCTGAGGATGCCGAGTTCCAGCGTCAGATCGAGGAGTACGCTGCGCAGGGCATTGCTGCAACCATCGTGGAGGATGAGAGTGCAAGATGGGCGGTGTATGCGATCTCCAGCAACCGCAAAAATCAGTCATTTTTTAACTACTATGGACCGCGCAAGCTCGTGACGGGCGAGCCTGCGCCTGACCAGCCCGAGCAGCCTACGGGCGGCACGGGCAAGATCACGCTGAAGAAAACTGCCGGTGGAACCACAACTGGTCTCGCCGGCGCACGTTTCAGCATCTATTTTAACGGGCAGATCGTCGGCAGCGACGTGACGGACGGAAATGGTGAGATTCATATTGAGAACGCCGCCACCGGCCTTTGGAGCTTCGTGGAAACGGCGGCCCCGTCCGGATACTGTGTTGATCCCACGCCGAAGAGCGTGTACGTAGATGTAACTGAGGGTGACCGCGAATACACCGTTGCGGCGACTAATTATGAGCTGCCCTATATGAAGATCATCAAGACCGATGCGCAGACCGGCGCGCCGATCCCCGGTACGGTGCTGTCCATCAAATCCGTGACCGGCAGCTATTCCACCTCCGTCACCACAGGTACAGATGGCTCCGCAACGCTTCCGGCACTTCCCGCAGGCGTCTATGTGGTGCGGGAGGAATCCGTGCCGGAGCCTTATATTGTGAGCAATACGGAGCAGACCGTAGCGCTCCGACCCGGCAAAACCTCTGAGGTGCGCTTTCAGGATTACCAGAAGCCCGGTCTGGAAATTTTGAAGAAAAACATTGCCAACAGGGAGCCTATCGAGGGCGTAACCTACCGGATTGAGCAGATCGACGGCAGCTACTCCACCAGCGCCACGACCGATAACCACGGCCGCATCTTCCTTGAGAGCATCCCTGTGGGTAGCTATCGCATCACGGAGAAAAATGTGCCTTCCAATGTCATTCTCTCTGAGATTCCCCAGGAGATCCATCTGGAAGCAGGCTGCACCAGAACGGTGACCTTTTTCAACGCGGTCAAACCATCCCTGACGATCCTGAAGCGAAACAGCGTCACCGGTGATCCTCTCTCCAATGCCAAATTCCATATCTATTACGGCTCGGATAATACCACCACCGGCGAGATCAACGACCTCGGCGTGTTCACAACGGACGAGAGCGGAAAAATCACCCTCACCGATGTAAACCGTGGCTGGTACAAGCTGGTGGAGGAGTCCGCTCCCAAGGGCTTCGGCATTCAGGGCAACGGCGTGACCGAGTTCTATCTGGAAGCCAACACCTCCAAGACCGTAACGGTGGACAATGTGCCTCACAGTGCCCTCGTTGTGTATAAGTACGATGCAAAGACCGGAAAAGGACTGGATGGCTGCCGCTTTGAACTGAGATATTTAGGCGGCGGCACTTCCGGCACTGGCGGCACCGTCGTTGGGACCTATGTGACCGGACCCAACGGAGCGTTCACCGTGACAAACCTCAAACGCGGCACTTACATCTGCCAGGAACTCGAAGGTGACGGAAATCACATCATCGACCGCGAACCCCAAACCGTGTGGATCTCCGGCGAGGATCAGGATGTGGTGACGCTCCGCTTCGGCAATGCTCCTCTGGGATCGCTCTTAATTACCAAACTGAGCGACGACAGCAAGCACGAGCCGCTCTCCGGCGTAGAGTTTCTTTTGACCGACAGTAGCGGCCATTATCTCGGCAACGACAACGGCCGCTTCACCACCAATGCCGCAGGCGAAATTCTGGTGGATGGTCTGGAACCCGGCATGACGGTCATTGCCCGTGAAGTCAGAGCAAAAACGGGCTACCTGCTGGATGACAGCCCCCAGCACGCACTCATTAAGAGCGGCGAAACGGCGCATCTGCAGTTTCTGAACCAGCCTGCCGGAAATCTCATCATCCGCAAGGTCAGCTCCGGTCCCAACGGGGAGCCGCTGGAGGGCGTCGAGTTTAAGATCACCTACGCGGATGGCAGCTTCGTTCCCGACGCCAACGGCGAGCTGCCCAGCAACGGCATTTATTACACCAATAAATCCGGTGAGATCCGCATCTCCGGCGTCGTCGGCACCGTGGTAGCGACGGAAAGCAAGACGATTCCGGGCTTCACCATTGACGAAGCGACCCGCACACAGACCGTAGTAGTCAATCCCAACGACACGCAGACGCTGACCTTTTACAACAAACCCACTACAACATTGATTCTCCAGAAATACATTTCCGGCACGAAAAATGAACCGCTTGCCGGGGTACAGTTCCTCGTGACGGACTCCTCCGGTGCGGTGGTCGGCCCCAACAACGGCTACTATACCACCGACTCCGCAGGCCAGATCGTCATTGAGGGTCTGGCCGACGGCATGACGATTACTGCCAAGGAAGTCAAGACGGTGGACGGTTTCGTGCTGGATGGCACGCCGCAGAGCATCAAGATCGACCAGAGCCAGTCTCCCCAGCGCATGACTTTCTGGAATGAGCGACAGGGCGCGCTCGTCATCAACAAGCTGTCCTCTCTGGACCGCAAGACGCCGCTGGAGGGCGTTACCTTCAAGATCACTACGGCTACCGGCGAGTTTGTCCCCGACGAAAACGGAAAAATCAGCTCCAACGGTCTGTACTATACCGACGAAAACGGGCAGATCATTCTCAAGGGCGTCACCGGCACACTGGTGGTAACAGAGGAAAAATCCATCTCCGGTTACACCATCGACGAGAACACCCGCACGCAGACCGTGGTGGTCACCCCCAACGACACGCAGTCCCTCTATTTTTATAATACTCCCATCGGCGGGCTGGAGCTGGTGAAAGTGAATGCGGCGGACAAAACCCAGCGTATCCCCAACACCACCTTCGAGATCCGCCGTGTCAGCGATGGCGGTCTGGTGGACACCGTCACCACTGGAACGGACGGCCGCGTGTATGTGCCGCTGGCAAGCGGCAGCTACTATGCCGTGGAAACCGAGGCGGGCAAGGGCTTCCAGCTGGACAATACCCCCATCTATTTCGTCGTGGAGGATGGTAGAACCACGACCAAAACGGTGACCAACAAAGCCATCTCCGGTATCCTGATCCACAAGGTCGATGCGGCCACCGGCGAGGGCATCTACGGCGTTTCCTTCATTCTCTATGACAGCGGCAATAATCCCATTGCGCAGGAAACCAGCGATGACCGAGGGTATGTCCGTTTTGAAAACATGACCGCTGGCCGTTTTTATCTGCGTGAATTGGAAAATGAGGGCTATATCCCCGACACGCAGAAAAAGACCGTGCATGTAAAGTCCGGCGAAACCACAGAAATCGAGTGGAAGAATACGCCCATCACCGGTCAGATCCAGATTCGTAAGACTTCAGAGGACTACAACTCCATGAATGGCTGGCCCGCCGGAACGCCGATCCCCAACACCGTCTTTGAAGTTTACAATGCCCGCACCAACCGTCTGGTGGATACCATCAAGACGGATAAGAACGGGCTCGCGGTCAGTAAGCCTCTGCCTCTGGCGCGGTACAAGATCGTAGAATCCAAGGCGGCGGAGTTTTACGGGCTGGATAAGACGCCCATTGAGGTGGAGATCGAACACGCTGGTCAGATCGTCAAGGCAGCCATGACCAATAAGAGCCTGTACACCAATGTGTCCATCAAGAAAACCGGCTACGTGGAGGTCATGCCGGGGCAGCTTGTCCGCTACAATTTCACCGGTATTGCCAACAATTCCACCACGGCGCTGGAATCCTTCTACTGGCGCGATACCCTGCCCGTCAAGGCGGTGCGCCTTGAAAAGATCTACACCGGCACGTGGAATACCCCCGGAAATTATAAGATCGTGTACAAAACCAATCTCAGCGGTGATAACTGGCGCACGCTGGCGGATAACCTTTCCACCAGCAAAAACTATGTCTTGGATGCCTCTCCCGCGGCGCTGGGGCTTGCCGCCAATGAGTATGTGACGGAGTTCATGGCGGCGT
>DXUR01000161.1 GCA_019417795.1 Clostridiales bacterium
CAGAACACCTTAAAGAAGGAGGAAAGTGCATGATGCAGCAGATTGCAAACTTTATCGTAGACCATGACCCGATGATGGTCATCCGGCGCACACATGACACGGTGCGCTACATTCGGTGGGAGTGGAACAAGGAACATGCCGACCCCATTGATGAAGAAGAACTTCGCCTGTTCCTCTGCGATGAACACTACGGCAATCTGACCGATGAGCAAAAAGCTTTCGCCCGTCGGTGCCAAGACAAGATGCGGAGTGTCTATGCGGAGATGTGCCTGCGCTTGCTGCAAAGTGCGATCATGATGGAGCATGGCATGGTGCCGGACAGCGGTACCTACCGCAGCGTGTTTTGCCCGGAAGGGGGTGATGCGCCGTGGATGCTTGACCGGGCGGGATGACCGAAAATCAGACCGATTTGCCGCCGACGAAAGAAAAGCAGGAGAAAGCCCCGACGCCTATTCGCGCCGGGGCACCCCCACAAATGCCCGCAGTGCGGGCATTTTCAAGGGTTTGTGACCGGGGACAATGCGACGCTCTTTCCGGGCTCATGGACCCACTCTGACGCTGAAAATCCGAAAAAGTCAGTGTTTGCAAGGGTTTCTACCGACGTCATACCGGCCCCAATCCCCATTTTACCCCGATTTCAGGCCAATTTGCGTTTAAAGCTGATAGAAGAATACAGTAGCTATTTCCGCAAAAGTGTGGTAGTTGTTTGTGTTGCAAAAAGAAAATGAATCCAAAGGAAGTGAAATACATGGCAAAACGAAGACCGGCCGGTGACGGCATGGTGCGCAGGCGAGAAGACGGACGCTGGGAGGGTCGCATCGTCATCGGCCACAAGGAAAACGGCGAACCACTGTTCCGTCACGTCTACGCCAAGACGCAAAAGGCGCTGCTGGACAAACTCCACCAGAACATCGAGTGCTATCGTGATGTGGAGCTGACCGAGGACAGCCGCATGACGCTAAGCGAGTGGTTGGACCGCTGGCTCACGGAGTACAAGGCGGGCACGGTGCGGCCCGGCACGCTCAAAAGCTATCGCTGCTATATCGAATACTACATCAAACCACAGTTGGGCGATAAACAAATCTCCCTTATCTCTCAGCAGGACATCCAGCGAATGTACCGCCGTCTGAAAACGGAGGGGCGCATCCACGAGCATCCCGAGATGGACCATCAGCTCTCGGACTCCATGGTTCGCCATATCCATACCACCCTCCACGCCGCACTGAAAGACGCGGTACAGGCGCACGTCATTCCCAGGAATCCCACTGAGGGGACGACTGCACCTAAGCCCAACTACAAGCCCAAGCGTATCCTCACCTGTGCAGAGTTGGATGCCTTCCTCACAGTAGTGGAGCAGGACGAGGTGTGGCGGGACTTCTTCCAGACAGAACTGATGACCGGTCTGCGCCGCGGCGAGATCTGCGGCCTGCAATGGAGCGACTTCGACGGGGATGCCGGGACGCTGAAGGTGTGCCGCACCCTCCACAGCCAGCGGAAGGGCGAGTACACCGTCGGCGAGACCAAAACGGGAAAGGGAATGCGTACCATCCTCCTGCCGAAGACGGTGGCGGACATCCTGCGGCGGCGCAAGGCGGATGCCATCAGTCAATGGATATTCCCCGACCCGGTGAAGCCGGAGGATCCTGTCAACCCCGGCTCGGCCTACCTCCGCATGAAGACGCTGCTCCGGCGGGCGGGGCTGCCCAGTATCCGCTTCCACGATCTGCGCCACACCTTCGCAACTCACGCTCTCACCAGCGGCGTAGATGCTAAGACGCTGTCCGGCATTCTGGGACACACCAATGCGTCCTTCACGCTGGACACCTACACCCATGTCACAACCGATATGCAGAAGACAGCCTCTGGCATCGTAGGCGGCTTCATGGAGGACATCTTCGGAAAGGAGTTGAAACCGTGGCAAGGAAACGAAAAGCCGGCGACGGAACCGTAAGACAGCGCAAGGACGGTCGGTGGGAGGGGCGCATCGTCATTGGCTACGATGACAATGGCTACCCCAAAACGAAAAATGTTCTCGCCAAAACGAAGAAGGAGTGCATCGAGAAGCTCCAAAAGCTCAAGGAGGATTGCGGTGGACTAAAGCCGGAGAAGGTGCGGCCTGAGATGCCCTTCGGAGATTGGCTGACATACTGGTATGAGAATCACTCCAAGCCAAAGATCCGCCCCACCACGCAAGAAACCTACGAGAGCCGCATTCGCCTGCACATCATTCCGGAGATCGGCAGCATCCCGCTGAACAAGCTGACGCAGAACGACCTGCAGCAGTTTTATGGCCGACTCAAGAAAAGTGGCCGGAAGCGGTTCACCGACAAGTACGGCGAAGGGCTGTCCGACCGGATGGTGCGTATGTGTCACGCCACCTGTCGCTCTGCGTTGGAAAAGGCGGTGCAGGATGGGCTGATTCGTGTCAACCCGGCCATCGGCTGTAAGCTGCCGCCGAAAAAGGCGCGGGAGATGCAGGTACTGACGCGGGAGGAATTGCAGCGGTTTCTCATTCAGGCAAAGTTCGAGGGCTACTACGAATTGTTCCTTCTGGATTTAGCCACCGGCCTGCGCCGGGGTGAACTCATGGCGCTGCAATGGGATGACCTGAACTTCAAAACCGGCGTACTGAACGTGAATAAGCAGGTCTACGATGTGCGCGGCCAGCTTCAGATCAGCACGCCCAAGACGAAGAATTCCGTCCGCAAGCTCGTCCTGCCGCCCGCCGTGGTGGAGGTGCTGCGGGAGTATAAGAAAACAGTGGACTCCCGCTGGATGTTTCCCTCTCCGGTAAAGGAGGACTGCCCCATCACCCCCGGCGTAGTGCGCCGCAGACTGCAGCTCATCCTGGAACACGCAGGGTGCAAGCATGTGCGCTTCCATGATCTGCGCCATACGTTCGCAACGCTGGCGCTGGAGAACGGTATGGATGTGAAAACCCTCTCCGCCATGCTGGGCCATGTGTCGGCGGCCACCACGCTGGACATCTACACCCATATCACCGACGATATGCGGCTAACGGCTGCCACCAACATCGACCGCGGCATTGGCAAGGCAGCGCCGCAGGAGGACGCTTCGCGGCCGGGACAGGAAACTGCCCCGGCCCAGGCGGAAAAGCCGAGTATGACCGATTTCAAGCCCTATGTGGGCCGCAAGCGCAAGTCCGGCACCGGCTGCATCAGTCAGATTAACGACCATCTCTTTGAAGGCCGTTATTCCCCTAAATGGCCCGACGGCAAAAAGCACGCCCGCAATGTCTACGCCCGTACCCGCGAGGAGTGCGAGGAGAAGCTGAAGGCGCTGATCGAGGAGATGAAGGCCGAGATTGCGGAAGCGCAGCGGCTGAAGGATCTGGGCGAGGGCGATGGGCGACCGCTGGAGGAGAAGCAGGGCAAGCGGGGAAAGAAGAGAGAATAAGGTGCCGCCCTAAGTGCCTTGCTCGGTACTTAGGGCGGCATTTGTGACTTATAAGATGAGGAATATGAGGAGTGATTCAGTGGTTTATTTTTTCGGCCAGCTGGTTCTGCAAATAAGGACGGATTGATGCAACAATAATAGCCCGGATCTTTTTTTGTTGCCCGAAGGTGATAGACGATTTATCTCGCTTATTAAACATTTTTACAATGAACTCATAGTCATCCAATCCGTCGTAATCATTGTATTCACAATCAAATGCACCATCTTCAAATAGCTTTTTAAGGAGTTTCCGGGAAAAGAACTCTGGCGAAAGCGAAATGAATTGGTTGTTTTCAACTGCGTGATATAGCTTGAACATTTTTTCACGAACAGATGCCTCATCATTCAAATCATCTCGACCAAATTTCTTAATACAAGAACTACCGATAGGGAATAGAGTGCTTCCAGTTATGATATTTTTGATAGTGAACAAATAGAATAGATGTTCCTTGCCACAGATGCAAGATTCACTAAGAGTACTATCCTCTTCACAGTCAATGATTTCCCATTCTACTACCGCAGTATCCCAGTCATTGCCGTGCGATAATTCAATTACAGTTTTTATAAGTCGCTCCATATAGATACGAGCCATAAGTAATACACCACCTTCCCCTATATCCCTATATTTGAATGTATTTATTTGCTCCTCTTAATTTGGATTGCATTAAAGTCGATTATCTTTGAGACAGCTAATGTGCCAACGGGAAGGTCAAGCAAATATTCGACCTCTTCAGGGCTGATACTTAGTTTATACTCATTGGATAATTCATCCATAAACTCTTTAGCTGTAAAAACATTTTCCTGAAGTAACATCATAACAGATGCCTTCAACAACGCCGGCGCAGCTGTAATGAGTACATCATCCAGGGGCTCTTCTTTCCTTTGGCCGCGTCTTTGCATGATTCGAATCAAGGCTTGATATTCTTCTTTGGTGATTACATTCAACTTTTCTGCTCGTCGAATCATTGCGGCAATAGATACTTTCCATTTTTTCTTGAGCTGTTTGTAATAGGCGATTGTCTGTGGACCAGCTTCGGCATCCTTTTTAAAAGTATCTTCCGGAAGCAAAAAAGCTGCAGCAAAGTCATTTGCTTCCCGCTCCCTGCGTTTAAATTCCTCTTTGGTGAGTTCTTCGATATCTTCGCTCCATTCATGTAAGCAAATGTGTCCAAGCTCATGAGCAATATCAAAGTGAATTCGGGCAGCAGAAGTTTTATTGTTGGAGTATGCAATAAGATAAGTTGGCGCATCAGATGATCCTACGAACTGGCTAAATGCATCAACATCATCCGTGCTTGTAGAAAAAGAAGTAACTAAAATACCGTGTTGTTCAACAACTGATATAATGTTGTCAATTGGGTCATGACCAAGATCCCATGCCTCCCTTAGTGCATAGGCAGCCTCTTCTGGCGTAATACTTTCCGGAAGATTAAGTGGCTCATACGTTGGGAAGGAAATGTAATCTTGTAATAAGGAGTATACCTGAGAGAGAAAATCCATTTTTACAATCTGTTCGCTGCGGTATTTCTTGTTAGTTGTAAGAAGTGAGCGAAAATAAACCGTACCTTCCGAATGATATGCAGGAGTTTCATAAAAAAATTTAATAGGAAAATTCAGCGCATGCGATAAACGTTCAACAAGGCTTTTATCGGTCGGTTGACTTTTTGAAATTTCGTACATTGACAATGTCTGACGCTGGCAACCGACTTGCTCGGCTAATTCGGCAACGGTTAGACCTCTATATATACGTGCTTTTTTCAAGCGTTCACCATTAAACTGGGTTTTCATATGGAGCGCTCCTCTTCAAATGATTATAAATTAAATTGCCCTTTAGGAAATTTAGGAAGCCATATAAGGATCGTCAATCTGACGATCCTTATATGGTCAACCCATTAGCTCTCTTCTTGAGCGGATACTTCGGTATTTTTCCTTTGAGGCTTGTCTTTTTTACGAGCCATGGCTTTTGCGGTGAGGGAAAGCCCACGGCTCGGCTGGTTTTCAGGTGCGGTAGGATTGGAGATTCTTTCGACGATAATACTTTCGTCTGCTCTGATATATTTTGACCAGTCTTGTTCACTTCCTTGCGCAATATCCAGAGACGGTGTAACCATGACTGCGCGAATATGAGTTAGTTGATATCCTACCGTATCAAACAACACCAGGACATGGTGGCTGACAATATCAGTGTCACTACCTAAATCAAGTAGTAAAGCCTGAACTAACTCTGCAAGCCTATCCTTGTCAGAGAACTCGCAAGGAATAAAGCTAAGTTGTTGTTGATCCGCCAAAAGATCCTTATTGAATTGCTGGGTCAATATGTCAATGTAATGCATTCGTTTACGTTGATGCTGGCGTTTTCGCAGTTCCGCAAACCGCTTCTCACGCATGAAGGTGAAAATGCATTGACTGGACTTTTCATAAATCACCAGCATTTCCCACGGGCCACGGTGTGCTCTTGCGATTGTGCAATCCTCTGCGTCCAAGCCCCTTATGACATTTGTATTTAGCAGATCCCAAATACGAGAGGGAACACTGTTTTGTGTTTGAAGATCGTTGCGCTGGATGTCAGCTTGAATGTCATCTCCAACGGCATCTTCTACGCAGCGAACAATTTTGGCAATCAAACTGGGAGGGAAGGAAGCTGGATTCATGTGCATGTTGCACCTCCTTAAAGTTCATGACATAATTATAGGCGTTTAGCTGCAAAATGTCAAGACGTGAGACTGGGAATTTTTTCATCCCTTGCGCCGCAATAGACAAAGAATAAGAAAAATCCCTCTGAAATCGTTGATTTCAGAGGGATTTTGGTCCGAGTAGTGCGGCTCGAACGCACGGTCTCCTGGTCCCAAACCAGGCG
>DXUR01000162.1 GCA_019417795.1 Clostridiales bacterium
GTGCCACAGTCGGCTCTCGTGCAGAAGATTTTGCGGTTTTGGTGCCCTTCTTGCCCTGCATCTTGGCTTTCTTTTTCAGCTTCCGGGCATAGCGGCTCTTGGAAATATCCCGGACATTTCCTGCCGCCTTTTCGCCCTCGCTCAGCGCCTGCGTGCCCACATTGTCATCCTCGTACTGGTCAGCTTCGTGATGCGCCGCAGACCGGGCGGCATGGGCAGCGTACATCTCTCGCTTCTGCGCCTTACTCAACCGGCTCAGTTCGTCCGGGGTCAGTTCCGCCTTGCCAAACCGCAGATGCTGTGCCTTTTCCGCAGCTTTATCTGCATCGGTTTTCAGCTTTTTCTTTTTGGGCACCGTCTGCTCTACCTTGGCTTTTTTCGGGGGAGAACGGGTCTTTTTGGTAGACGATTCCTCTTTGATGTTCAGTTTCGGTTCACTCATTTCTGCGCGCCCTCCGAGACTTCACCCAACTTGGTGGTCATAATGCGGTAGAGTTCCAGATCGGTGGGGAAACGGTCCACAAACGGCAGAATGACATTACCGAAAAACAGCAGCCCTTCGCCCTCGCCGGAGTGGGTCACATAGGAAAGCTGATGAGGGCTGATGTTGAGCTGCTTTGCGAGAATCTGGCGGTCTCCCGCAGCCTGATTCAACATGATGATCATGTCGCTGTTCTCGAAAATATTCTCGACCTCACGGGAAGAAAGCAAGTCTTTGACGTTCTGTGTTAATCCAGTCGGGATGCCGCCCCACTTGCGGAAACGCTTCCAGATCTCCACGGAATAGGCGGCGGTCTGCTCCTCTTTCAGCAAAAGGTGCATCTCATCCATATAATACCGGGTGGACTTTCCGCTGCTGCGGTTTGCCGTGACACGCCCCCACACCTGATCCTGTACAATGAGCATCCCCAGCTTTTTCATCTGCTTGCCCAGCTCCTTGATGTCATAACAGACGATGCGGTTATTGACGTTCACGTTGGTGCGGTGGTTGAACAGGTTCAGACTACCTTTGACGTAGATCTCCAACGCCGTGGCAACATGGTGGGCTTCTTTTTCGTCCTGTTGGAGCAGGGCGTTGTACAAGTCCTCAAGGATGGGCATATTTTTCGGGCAGGGGTCTGCAAAATATTTGCGGTAAATCAGATGCACACAGCGGTCGATGACGGTTTTCTCCACCGGCAGCAGCCCTTCTTTGCCGCCCACCACCAGCTCACACAGAGAAAGGATAAAGTCGGCTTTCAGGGACAGCGGATTGTCCTCCTCGGAGTAGTTGGCGTTGATGTCCATGGGGTTGACAAATTGGGTGCTGTTGGGGCTGATTTTGATGACCTGACCTTTCAGCCGGTTCACCAGCGGCGAGTATTCGCCTTCGGGATCATTGATAATAATATCATCGTCCGTCACCAGAAACGCATTGGCAATTTCACGCTTTGCCGAGAAACTTTTACCGGAGCCGGGAGTACCCAGAATCAAGCCATTCGGGTTTTTCAGCTTCTTGCGATCCACCATGATAAGGTTGTTGGACAGAGCATTCAGACCGTAGTACAGCGATTCTTTTCCGCTCTGGTACAATTCCTGCGTGGTAAAGGGGATGAAGATAGCCGTGCTGCTGGTGGTCAGTCCCCGCTGAATTTCGATCTGGCAGTCTGCCAGCGGCAGGCTGCTCATCAGACCCTGCTCCTGCTGGAAGTCCAGTCGGCACAGGTTGCAGTTGTGCTTCTGGGCAATACTGGATGCCTGAAAAACATTGTTTTCCAGTTCCTGTTCAGTCCTGCCGGTGTTCAGCACCAAAAAAGTGACGAGGAACATCCGCTCGTTCTGGCTCTGCAATTCTTTCAGCAGGGCTTTTGCATCTCTGCCGTAGGTTGCCAAATCCGACGGAATGATGTCGATATCATACCCGGCACGGATGGCTTTTTTCTGCTCCTCGATCTTGCTGCGATCCAGTTCGGTGATGGTGCGCTTCACCGTCTTGATGGCACGGTTCTGGTCAACGGACTGGATGTGCATGGTAACGATCTGGCTTGAATCCATGTCCAGAAAATCCTTCAAAAGCTGGTCGCTGATGTCGGATGCCGTGATGCTCAGAAAGCTGACGGCGCAGAAGATACCGCCCATTTGGAAGGTGCGGCTGTTCTTGAAGGCAAAGGCGGTGGGCGCAATGGCATCCTTCGCGGAAAGCCCGCTTTTCACAAGGTCTTTCCAGTCAAAGTGAAACTTGGATGCGCCATCCATGTTGAACATATCATGCATGAGCTTCAGCCGCTTGACACCATTCAGGGGCTTTGCCTGCACACCCAGCCGGTGGAAGTTGTTCAGCAGATCATTCTGAATGTGGTCGAGCCGGGGCTTGACCTGCGCCATGCTTTCGCCCTCCACACCAAAGGTGATGAACTTGGTCTTGGTCAGACCATTATTGCCCTTGGCAAGCTGCTGGCGCAGCATCTGGCTGTACTCCGCACGCACATCGTCAAAACCGTCCTTCTGGAACGGGATACGGATGCTCTTTTCAAACTCAGTGCTGTCGGTTGCCATGTTCACAAAGGACAATTCAAATTTGATGCTGGAATCGAAGAAGTTCAGAAAACTGCACCATTCCTCGAAAATAGCGGTCTTGTCCTCCTGCTGGGCAAGCTGATAATTGATGTCCTGATACTGGATGGTGCGGGTGTAGTAGTTGGGCTTCACCCGACAGGTACCATCCTCAAACATCCTCTGCATGGGGATGGACTGCTGGGCGGTCCGGGGCACAGCGGGCTTTGTGTTCTGCCTGCGCTTTTGCACAGACTGGGGCTTACTGTGCTTATCAGTCTTTTTCCAAAACGGGATCATGGGTCATGCCTCCCTTCATCAAAATCGCATAGTAGTTGTTGGTCTTGTAGGGTCGAACCTTCGGGCGGAGAAACCGGGACTGCACATAGTACGACAGCAGCTTTTCCAAGGGCTGACCGTTTTTCTCGTACATCCCAAGGAAGAACGCCGGCAGCATCACCGCCATCATGCCGAGGGTGGCGGCGGTGTTGCCGCCGGAATCCCGGAGAACAAAAAACAGCGGCACTCCAATGAGAGCCGCTGTGCCGAAACAAAGCAGTTGCCGTTTGGTCAGGTTGAACGCCACTTTGGATTTGACCTTGGTCAAATCACGGGGAACAGAGATATACGCAGCCAATAAAGCACCTCCTTTAGTGCGCTCCGAGGACGGATTTCGTCACGGAGCTGGTCTTGAACAGGCTGAAACAAAGCAGAACGGTATAGCCCACAATGCTCCAAATGGAGTTGATGGCATCACCGGAAATCGCCACGCTCTGGATCAGCACGGCGTAAATCGCCACGCAGATGAGGATGAGAAAGCCTTGAAAGCCCAATGCGAACAGGCATTTCAGGTAGTTCTGCCCCATGTGGCTCTGCTCGTGGTTGCCGAAGGTCGCCATGGGGATGGGCGCAAGGCTCACCATGCAGTAGATTTCAATCATACGTCCGTAGACGATGACAAAAATGATGATGCTCAATATCCGCATGGTGATGCCGATGAAGAAACTTTGCAGGAAAAGCCCGAACAGGGGTCCTACATCCATCTGCATCAGGCTGGCTTCCAGCATCGACAAGCCAATGTCGTTGAGACGGGTGTTTCCGGCAATGATGCCGCTGGAATCAGACACCACCTTCTGGGTGATGTCGAACACTGCCATCACAATATCAAAAGTATTGCTGATGAGCCATACCGAAACAGCAGTCTTAAAGATCCAGCGCATGATGAGGGCAGGCTCGAACTGCGCCATGTTGTTGTGCTGGGTGATCATCTCGATCAGCTCACAACAGGCGATGAAGGTCAGGATGATGCCTGCTATGGGTAACACCACGTTCCGGGACAACGCCTCAATCATTGCGAAAACGCGCGGCTCAAAGCTGGAGGGCTTGGTGCCCACCTGCTGGGCGATGTTTCCCACCTGCGTGTTCACATCATCGAACAGGCCAGAAAGGTTTGACATAATGCCTGCCGTCAGGATGCCTTTGATCCAGTCGGCAATGGCTTTGAGAACGGTTTCCATTCAGTCACCGTCCTTAGCTGAAGTGGTTGATAAGGGTCTTGAGAAGGTTCAGGAGGAAAATAATGTGGGTCAAAAACTGCATAAGACACCGCCTTTCGTGGATGAGTGGATAAAAGACACGGCTTGGAGCACGGACATTCAATAAAACTGCAAACCACAGAGGGCTTTCCGTTGCTGCTCAAGCCGCCGTATGGAATAATCGCCTCAGAAGCCGATGAAAACAAAAATGCCGACTGCTTTTGGCAATCGGCAATGGCAACAATATTTATATAAGTTCTTCCCAAGGCTCCAGGCCCATTTCTTCCCATGTGACACCATAAGGAGCACCGCCAGAAGTATAACCAGCAATAAAGAAGAAATCATCATTCTGTTCCACGAGTGGCTCGAACACCTGTTTCTTTTTCTTCTTTCTGTGGGGCTTTGTCATTTTTACAGCAGGACGATTCAGTTTTTCCTGTCTGCGTTCCTCACGATGAAGCAGATGTTCCGGCATTCCTTTCTCTGCAAGACGCTGTTCAATAGCGGAATGCTTTTTATTATATACGGCATAGAACTCGTCAAAGGAAACATGGTATGGAATGTGCGAAAAAATTTGACGAGCAAGCAACTCATGTTCATCCGGGGTATCAGGAAACCGTTGGTTATCGGAAAAGAACTGATGCAGTTCTTTATATATCCGCTCTACAACTTTAGCTTTCTGTTTCTGCTTGAGCTGTTTGTAAGGCTTGTAATCGTTCATTTGCGATGCTCCTAGCGGTAAGAAAGTGGAAATCAAGCAAGCATCTTGCCCTCCAGATAGGAGCAGCGGAGATAATCAGGATTGGTGTAGTATACGTTGGAATTGAAATCGGAGATCTCATCCGTGATAAACGACGAAAAAACATCTAGAATTGCCTGTGCAGCATCCTCATCCTTCATGGTGGACAGCACCAGCCCCTGGTACAGCATTCCGATGGAGGTTGTAGAAGGGACCGTATAGCGGCACTCTGCGGCGGTATCAAAATCCCCATCCGGGATGTTGAGATCTTCAATCAGCTCATCCGAAACCTGCTCAAAGGACAGGCAATGGTTTACTTCTGCCAGCCGGAGCTGCCGTTCGATGTCGGCTTTTGTAAAGTGACGGATCACATCCTGCCGATGATTTTTGGTCTTGCGGGCAATGGTCTCGATCAGGCTGCAAACATAGAGAACATCATTTTTCTGCTTTTCGGTCATGGATGGGTTCACTCCTCTCAAAGGTCAGGCAGTGCAAAGCGTTTACGGTATGAAAGCTGATTTGATGTGTTGGATGCTTGAATTTCGCCAAGGCCCAAAATGCTTCACGGCTGATCTGCCCGGACGTAAATCCGTTGACATAGTCCCAAATGGTGTCGTCTGCCATGGGTCCCTCCACAATATCGTAGGGATGGGTTTCGCCTGCACGACATTTTGCAATAAAATCCAGCCATTCGTCCGACATTTCAGGGAAACGCAGGATCTTCAGGTCGGGATTTTCTACATAGCGATAGACGTTCACAAGGCCATCGGCAGAACGGCGGTCTGCCCAGCGGTAGGCTTGCTGATAGTTGTTCGTGCAGTAGAATCCCCAAGAAAAGTCCTTTGTATACCGTGTGATGCGGATTTCAGGATAGACAACTTCTTCTTTACTGCCATGATACAATAAAATCTCGCTCATCTGCTTCACCTTCTGTATGAGAGATCGTTACTATGGCGTTCCTTATTATAATATGTACCGGGCGGCAATCGCCGCCCACTGTTCTTAACCGAACAGACCGCTCAGCAGGGGAATCAGGGTGATGCCCACCAGAGCGACACCGCCGCCAGCCATGAGCTGCTTCATGCCCTGACTCTTGCTGCCGGGGTTATCGTTACCATAACCTTCCAGCAGGTTGATGGCACCCCAAACGCCGAGACCGGCACCCAGAGCCACGACCAGAGTCTGAAGAACTTCGATCGCAGAGTTGAAGAATTCCATAGTCTTTTCTCCTTTATTATAAAGCGTTTTCGGTCATTTGTACACACCCGAAATCTTATTGTTTTACGCTACATAACCGCAGCAAGGCTGATTTTCTGGTGCACTTTTCTGACCGGGATAAAATAAAACCGCCTACCGGGTCAGGCAGACGGGAGCGAATCAGCATCAATCACAACAAATTCATCATTGGGATTGATTTTTTCCTTTCGGTTCAGATGTTTTTCAATATCGAAAGTGTTTTTGGGGTCGTAGTCCGAGGTCAACTTGTAGTTGGGGTGCTGGGTCAGGT
>DXUR01000163.1 GCA_019417795.1 Clostridiales bacterium
GGTATTTATGAAGCGTCAAAGGACTCTCCTGTAATCATTTTTGATGATTTTACTGGCGCATTCAAATGGGTGGATTTTTCTTTCAAAGTTAAGTCCTCTGCCCTGAAAATATTAACTTCGGATGAAAAAAAGATTTGCCTGAGATACCTGTATCACGTTATGGGCAGCCTTGGCTTTACATCTGATGAACACAAGAGACTTTGGATTGCTACATATTCACAACTCCGCATCCCCCTCCCCCCGCTCCCCGTCCAGCGGGAGATTGTCCGCATTTTGGACAATTTCACGGAACTTACGGCGGAACTCACGGCGGAACTCGCCCCCCGCCGCAAGCAGTATGAGCATTATCGGGATGAACTGCTGACATTTGGGGATGAGGTACCGAGAATTCCACTTGGTGAAGTCGGACCTGTCTGTATGTGCAAACGCATCTTAAAATCTCAGACTAATGATGTTGGCGGTGTTCCTTTTTATAAGATAGGAACATTTGGAAAACAAGCCAATGCTTACATTTCCAAAGAAACTTATGAAGAGTACCGCAACAAATACAATTTTCCGAAGAAAGGCGATATATTGATTTCGGCAGCAGGAACGATAGGCCGAACGGTTGTTTATGATGGGGAACCCGCTTATTTTCAAGACTCAAATATTGTGTGGGTTGCAAATGACGAAACAAAGATTCTCAATCGCTTTTTGATTCATTGTTATGCGATGAAGCCGTGGTATGTATCGACAGGCGGAACGATTGCAAGATTATATAACGACAACATTCTAAAAGCGGTTGTTCCAGTACCCTCTTTGGAACGTCAAAAGTTTATTGTTGATACCCTTGACCGCTTTGACACACTCTGTAATGACCTGACTTCCGGCCTGCCCGCCGAGATTGCCGCCCGCCAGAAGCAGTACGAATACTACCGGGACAAGTTGCTGACGTTTAAGGAGTTGGAGGGGTAAGGTGCAAAAGCTCATTGATGAAATAAAGGCGTGTCGGGATGAACAATATGGATTTGCAGCGTTGGCGCTTGCGCTAATAATTCCAAATGTTTGTGCAAACTTTTGTAAAAAAGGACGATTCAAGAGTGCAGACTACATAGCTTGGTGCAATGATTGGGTCGAGTACCCAGAGAATTTAGATGGCGAGGTTATTTATTCTCTACGATGCGCATTCCTCCATGCGATGGATGGGAATTTAGAGGCTCAACCCAAATTTGGCGACTACAAAGCTAAAAGAGTCCAATCGGGTGAAAATCGCAAGCTCTCTTATCGCTTTTTCTTCCCACATGAAGATGCAAAAGATATTGTAATTAACAAAGAAGAAAACGACGCTGAGATTTCGAGAACACTTTGCACCGGCCTGTTAGTGGGCGCAATTATTGACGCATACGAACGATTCACAGCAAACACGCCGGAATTATCGCATGACTATATCAACCTCTGGTTTGAAGGTTAAAAAGGATGTGAAGCTATGTCCCAATACAACCTCATCGCCGCCACCGGCGAGAGTACGGTGGTGGCGGAGTATACCCCGGAGACGCGGCGGTCGGAGAGCTACCAGAGCGAGGCCGCGCTGGAGTGCGAGTTCATCCGCATGCTCACCGCGCAGGGCTATGAATACCTGACCATCCACGATGAGGCGGCGCTCATCGCCAATCTGCGCTGCCAGCTGGAGAAGCTGAACAGCTATACCTTCACCGACGCGGAGTGGGAGCGCTTTTTCAAGGACAGCATCGCCAGCGCCAACGAGGGCATCATGGAAAAGACGCGCAAGATCCAGAGCGACCATGTGCAGGTGCTGCGGCAGGACAGCGGCGCGTCGAAAAATATTTATCTGCTCGACAAAAAGAACGTTCACAATAATTTTCTTCAGGTCATCAACCAGTATGAGGAGGACGCTGGCGCGCACGATGTGCGCTACGACGTGACGGTGCTGGTCAACGGCCTGCCCATGGTACATATCGAGCTCAAACGCCGCGGTGTTGCCATCCGCGAAGCATTCAACCAGATCAAGCGTTACCAGCGCGACAGTTTTTGGGCGGCCAGCGGCCTTTATGAGTATGTGCAGATATTTGTCATCTCCAACGGCACGCACACGAAGTATTATTCCAACACCACCCGCAACAGCCACATCAGGGAGATGAGCGAGGGGCGGAACAAGAGCAAAAAGACCAGCAACAGCTTTGAATTCACCTCGTTCTGGGCGGACGCCAACAATAAGGTCATTCCTGATTTGGTGGACTTCACCAAGACATTTTTTGCCAAGCACACGCTGCTGAATATCCTGACTCGCTACTGCGTGTTTACGGCGGAAAACCTTCTGTTGGTGATGCGCCCGTATCAGATCGCTGCGACGGAGCGCATCCTCAACCGCATCGAGGTTTCATCGACCTACAAGAAGGGCGGCACGATTGAAGCAGGCGGCTATATCTGGCACACGACCGGCAGCGGCAAGACGCTGACCTCTTTTAAGACAGCGCAGTTGGCGTCCCGCCTGCCGTATATCGACAAGGTGCTGTTCGTAGTGGATAGAAAAGACCTCGACTATCAGACGATGAAGGAGTATGACCGCTTTGAAAAGGGAGCGGCCAACAGCAACACGAGCACCGCCGTCCTCCAGCGGCAGATGGGCGACCCTGACGTACATATCATCATCACGACCATTCAAAAGCTCGATATCTTCGTGCGTAAAAACAAAGGGCATCCCGCGTTCAAGCAGCATTTTGTCATCATCTTCGATGAGTGCCACCGCAGCCAGTTCGGCGACATGCATCAGGCTATCACCAAGGCGTTCAAGAATTATCACTTGTTCGGGTTTACGGGTACGCCGATTTTTGCGGTCAATGCCGGTTCCGGCGGAGATCCCAATATGCGTACAACACCGCAGGCCTTTGGCGATAAGCTTCACACTTATACGATCGTGGACGCCATCAATGACGGCAATGTGCTGCCTTTCCGCATCGACTACGTCAACACGGTGAAAGAAAAAGCCGACATCAAAGATGCGCAAGTGAGAGCCATTGACATTGAAAAGGCAATGGGCGCGCCAAAGCGCATTGAAGAGATTGTCCGCTACACGCTGGAGCACTTCGACCAGAAGACAAAGCGCAACAGCTTTTATACCCTTAAAGGACAGCGCACGGCGGGGTTCAACTCTATCTTTGCTGTCAGTTCGATACCGATGGCGATGAAGTATTACACGGAGTTCAAGCGCCAGCTTGCTGAACAGCAGCGCGAGCTGACGGTTGCTACCATTTTCAGCTTTGCAGCAAATGAGGCAGACCCGGAAGATGTGATGCCGGAAGAGGGCTTTGATACGGAAGCATTGGACAAGACGTCAAGGGACTTTCTGGATGGTGCTATCGCGGATTACAACAAGGCTTTCCACACAAACTTTGACACTTCGGCGGATAAGTTCCAGAACTACTACAAGGATCTGTCCATGCGGGTGAAAAGCCGCGAGGTTGATATTCTTATCGTAGTCAATATGTTTCTGACCGGTTTTGATGCGACCACGCTGAATACGCTGTGGGTAGATAAGAATCTCAAAATGCATGGGTTAATCCAGGCGTTTTCCCGCACGAACCGAATTTTGAATTCCGTCAAGACCTTCGGCAATATTGTTTGCTTTAGAGATTTGCAGCAGGCGACCGAGGATGCGATCGCGCTGTTTGGAGATAAAGAAGCGAACAGTATCGTGCTGTTGAAGGATTATGATTCCTATTACTCAGGCTACACAGACGACAAAGGGAAGGACGTACCGGGGTATCAGGACTTGGTCGATGAATTAACGGAAAAGTTTCCAATCGCCGAGCCAATCATTGGGGAGCAGAATGAAAAAGATTATATCAAGCTCTACGGCAAGATATTACGGCTAAAAAATATCCTCAGCACGTTTGACCGCTTTGCGGGCAACGAGCTGTTGCCGGAGCGAGTATTTCAGGACTATCAAAGTGTCTATATTGATCTCTATCAAAAGTATCGTCCTAAAATCGACGGCGACAAGGAAAACATCAACGATGATATCGAGTTCGAGATCGAGTTGATCCGTCAGGTCGAGATCAATATTGACTATATCCTTATGCTGGTCGGGAAATATCATGCGTCGAACTGCAAGGATAAAGAAATACTCGGAGCCATTGACAGAGCAATCGACTCCAGCATTCAGCTTCGCAGCAAAAAGGACCTGATTCAGGGATTCATTGAGACAGTCAATACTTCGACCGTGGTGGACCGGGATTGGCGCATTTATGTGGAAAAGCAGAAAGAGCAGGATCTTGACCAGATCATCGCAGAGGAAAAACTGAAGCCGGATGAAGCCAAGCACTTTATTGATAACTCATTCCGAGATGGTACACTGAAGACGACGGGAACGGATTTTGACAGGATCATGCCGCCGGTTTCCCGCTTTGGCGGCGGAAGCCGCACGGAGAAGAAACAGGGTATCATTCGGCGACTGTCCGGTTTTTTTGAGAAGTATCTCGGCGTTGCATAATGCGGCGCGGCATGGTATGCTGGGAAAACGGGAGGTGTCAGTATGCGTTGTCCATGGTGCGGAAATCCGGCAACGACGCATGGGACCTGGTGGGAGTGCCATTATTGCGGCGACAGCGGCAACCTGCCGAGACGGCCCAAAATCGTAATGTCGGTAGACGTGGAAGAAGTTCCCAAACTGACGCCGGAGAGCCTTGCGACGACAGCTGATCCTGATACGGCATTGCTGCTGCGAAAATTTTCCGAGTACCTTAGTGCGTGGGACATGGATGAGCTTTCAGCTATGGGTGCATCGGAGATCATTGAGCGAGCCTACGACGAGAAGCAAGAGACGGGCATCGCTATGTGGGGGACACTGCTGCGCACGGCAGGGAGTAGATTAAAATCTCCGCGGGAGGCAGAATGGCTGCTGCACACCTGCTGCCCCTACGGTGAGGATGATTTTTGTGAAACTCTTTTAGACGAGCTGGCAAGGAATGAAAAACTGGTTTGCTGCATTTTTCAAAGCGCCTATGTCGGTGCGGAGCAATATCACTTGATAGATGCCGCGGCGGAGTCGGGAAGACCGGAACTCATGGCGCGATTTATGGCGGCGTTGGGAGGAAACCACTTTCCGAGAAAAAAGTGGGAAGTCCCTTATCAAGAGTTTGAGGAACTGTGTGTAGCGCGCAGCCGAGAGACAGTATCGGAACAGGAGAACACTGAGAAGATTTCCGATGCTGAGAAAACGGACATGCCGCAAGCTGTCTCGGCGGAGCGGAAAAAGCTCAGCGGCGGAGTGATCATTGCTTTTGCTGTGCTTGTGATGCTTTGCGTCGGGATATTTGCCAGCCTCCGTTGGAACAGCACCGCTCAAAGTCATGACGAGCCGGCGCCGCCGGCGACGAATAGCAAGGATTTGAAAACCCAAAATAGCGGAGTTAATGAGAAAAAAGTCAAAGAAGTAGACGCGCAACAAACGGAAAAAGAACGGTATTCTGGTAAACTGCCTGTTGAGGGAATGCCGGTGCGCTGCCTAAAATACACTACACTGGGTGCTCCGGACAAGAGGCTTGACTGTAAGAACTTTGACAAGCTGGAGCTGGGGCAAAAATACTTTAATGTCTACTGGTACGATGAAAACGGCGAGATCATCGCCGCCGGTATGTGTGCTCAGTGGAAAAACGACAGCGAATTTATGCTGAAGTCCTTCTCACAGTATTACCCCGGACAGAAAGGTGAGACACAGACTACCGATTCAGGAAATTCTTCCGATACCGGTCCCGGCAGTGGTTCCAGTCTGCGGGAAGACTACGATGATCCTGAAGATCTATATGAAGACGGGGATTATGAAGACCTCGACGAGGCCTGGGACGAATGGGAGGAAGGGTGGTAAACACCCTTCCTCCGGAGTATATCATTTTACTTGTTTATGATATCGAGTAGTAAGACTTCCTCTGCCGCGCTGCGGATGTTGTTCATCGCACCGACCCAAGTTATTTGATCCTCGGCTTTTAGCTGCTCTGTGATGCCTTGCGCCTGCGCCATCTGCTCGATCAAGAGATGCAGCATCTCGTTTGCCTCACGATCAATCTCATTGAGATGATGTGTCAGTTGACCGGAGGTTTTCAAATTGATATAGGCCACTCTACGGTGCTCTTTCAGATATTTGAGCCGCATACGGCCAAAGCGTCCGTAGGTAGCAGGTTCTTTCTGAGATACCGCTAAATCCGGTAGGTAGTAGTCTCTGTACTTGCTATATGTAATTTCCATTGGAGTAGTACCCTGTAAGTGCAGTCGCAAAATCCCCAAAAATCTGTTAAAC
>DXUR01000164.1 GCA_019417795.1 Clostridiales bacterium
TTCAAATTCCGACCGTTTGGCCAGCTGCACGGCAGCCCACACGGCGGCGCCGGAGGAGATGCCCACCAGCACGCCCTCCCGTTTGCCGATCAGCTTGCCGGTGGCGAAAGCGTCCTCATTTTCCACGGGGATGATCTCGTCATACACCTTGGTGTCCAGTACGTCGGGGACAAAGCCTGCGCCGATACCCTGGATCTTGTGAGCGCCGCCGTGGCCCTCGCTGAGGACGGGGGAGCTCTTAGGCTCCACGGCCACCACCTTTACGGCGGGATTTTTGCTTTTAAGGAACTGCCCCACGCCGGTAAGGGTGCCGCCAGTGCCTACGCCGGCTACGAACGCATCCACCTGACCGTCCGTATCCGCCCAGATCTCCGGGCCGGTGGTCTCAAAATGGGCCTTGGGGTTGGCGGGATTTACGAACTGACCGGGAATGAAGCTGTTTGGGATCTCTCTTGCCAGCTCATCGGCCTTGGCAATGGCGCCCTTCATGCCCTGAGAGCCTTCGGAGAGAACCAGCTCCGCGCCGTAGGCTTTCATGATCTGACGGCGCTCCACGCTCATGGTTTCCGGCATGACGATGATGATCCGGTAGCCCCGGGCGGCGGCTACGGAGGCCAGACCGATGCCAGTGTTGCCGCTGGTGGGCTCAATGATGACAGAACCGGGCTTCAAAAGGCCCTTGGCCTCAGCGTCATCGATCATAGCCTTGGCAATGCGGTCCTTCACGCTGCCGGCGGGATTGAAATATTCCACCTTGGCCACGATTCTGGCCTTCAGACCAAATTCTTGTTCCAGATGGGTCAGCTCCAGCAAGGGGGTATGGCCGATCAACTGATCGGCGGCGGTATAGATACGAGACATAAGATGATCTCCTTTTTGTATTGTAGAATGATTTATTGAGAAATGGAAAACGGATCATTCCTGACAACATCGGAAGCCTGGTGTCATACGGTTCATGGAAATCCTCTTTTCTGAGCGAATAAATATAACCAATCAAGTAGGTTAATGGGATTATACGGCGGCGCATTTCCATTGTCAAGAGGAAATTTAAAAAAATCCGGGTTTCCAGCAGAAAAACCCGGCGGACACAGAGTGTGTCCGCCAGGGATCGGATGGAGTTGTCTGCAAATGGAGATCACGTCTTGTAAATGCCGCCGCCTACAAATTCCCGCATCAGGGAGGTCTGGGGTACGTCATCTGCCGGGACTGGCAGGAAGTAGTCCAGGAATTTCAGGAGCCGCTTGGCTTCCAGATATTCGTCGCTGCCCCGGGGGACGCCGAACAGCAGCGGCTGCACATAGGGCTTCAGCAGGGCAGTTTCGTAAATGAGGGAGGAGTTGAACACCGTATCGGCGCTGTCCTGATAGGGGAAGATGTTCTGTTCCTCGCCCCGGCGGACGGAGGGCCACATTTTGATGGTGGCCTGAGCACCGTAGCCCCGGGTCCGGGCGTCCCGTTCAATGCGGCGGAGCAGCCGGGCGTCGGTGGTGGGAATGCGGTTGTGATCGTCGATATTCAGGGTGGTCAGGCAGCTGATGTAAATTTTGTACTTGCTCTCCTTAGGCAGAGAGTGGGAAAATTCGTCGTTCAGGCAGTGGATGCCCTCAATCACCAGTACGTCGCCGTCTCCCAGCGTCAGCTTTTCACCGTTGTATTCCCGGACGCCCTTTTTGAAGTTGAAGGTGGGCATATCCACCGTTTCGCCCTTCAGCAGACGGCTCATATCGCTGTTGAACTGCTCCACGTCCATAGCGCCCAGTCCCTCAAAATCGTACTGGCCGTTGGCATCTCTGGGGGTGTCCTCCCGGTTGCGGAAGTAGTTGTCTGTGGCGATGGGATGGGGCCGCAGGCCGCAGGCCATCAGTTGAGTGGACAGCCGGTGAGAGAAGGTGGTTTTGCCAGAGGAGGAGGGACCGGCGATCATCACGAAGCGGACGTCCTTCCGCCGGGCGATCTCCTCGGCAATGTCACCCACTCGCTTTTCCATCAGGGCTTCGTGGGCCAAAATCAACTGGGTGGCGTTGCCTTCAGCAATCATGTCATCCATCTCCCCTACGTTGGAGATATACATGGCGGCGGAGCGATCCTCGGCGTCATGCATGGCCTGAAACACCTTCATAGAGGGCGTGAACTTACCTACCTGCTCCGGTTCCTCCAGCGACGGCAGGCGGAGGATGAAGCCATCCTCAAACAGCTCCAGAGCAAACCACTGAAGATAACCGGTGTCCGGTACCATGTAGCCGTAGAAATAGTCAGTGAAGCCGTCCAACGTGTAAAGATTGACCCGGGAGCTGATGCGGTATTTCAGGAGCCGGGCCTTATCCTCCATGCCGTTTTCTGTCAAAAAGGCCGCGGCGTCTTCGATATCCACAGACTGCTTTTCGATGGGCAGAACCTGACGGACCAGCTCCCGCATCCGGTCCTCGATCCGGTGCAGCAGGGTGTTATCCAACGTGAAGCTGCCTCTGGCCCGGCAGAACAGAGCATTGCTCAGGGAAAATTCCACCCGGACGTGCTCCACCTGCTCCCGGCCTACCACGTCATAAAATGCCTTGAGCATCAGAAGAATGGCGCTGCGCTCATAGGTCTGGCGGCCCGGCTTGTCGGCGGCAGTGACCATGGAGAGGGAGCAGTCCCGCTTCACGGTCTTTTGCAGCTCCCGGAGCTTGCCGTCCCGGTTCACCAGCAGGATCTGGTGGGGATAGTTCTCCTGAAATTCCGCGGCGATGGCGCGGTAAGTGGTTCCGTAGGGATACTGGTGTATCGTGCCGTTCACGGTGACGTTCAGCATGGTTTCCATAGAATTCTCCTTTCAAATATGGCTGCGGGAGGGTTCTCCCGGTGATCGTTCGTTTTTCTCTATTATACGGTGCGGAACCGCCGGGTTCAATGGGTAAAGTGTAAACATCTGCCCAAAAGCGGACCGTTCCGGCCCCGGCCCTTGCTTTTTGCCGGGTTTCATTGTAAAATTTTCACAGCTACATTGCAGGGAGGACAACGCCATGGCAAAACGAAACAGCCGCAATACCCGGGGACGGATCATCTCCGCCGCTTGGAAGCTCTTTTATGAGCAGGGATATGACGGCACCACGGTAGAGGATATCGTTTTTGAATCCGGCACCTCCAAAGGCTCCTTCTACCATTATTTTGACGGCAAGGACGCCCTGATGGGCACCTTGGCCTATGTGTTCGACGAAAAATACGAGGACCTGATGCCCACGCTGAACCCGGAGAAGGGTGCCATCGAGACGCTGGCCTATATCAACCATGAGCTGTATGTGATGATCGAGTCCAGCGTGTCCATCGACCTGCTGACCCGTCTGCTGTCCACCCAGCTGCTGGCCCGGGGAGAAAAGCACCTGCTGGACCGGAGCCGGGTCTACTTCCGCTTGCTGAAAAAGATCGTCCGTCAGGGTGCGGAGCGGGGCGAATTCCGCCCTGGTCTGGCTCAGGAGGAGATTGTCCGGGCCTTCGCCATGTGGGAACGGGCACAGCTTTACGACTGGTGCCTGTGCGGCGGGGACTACTCTCTGGTGGCCTACGCGGAGAAGATGACGCCCCTGTTTTTGGAGAGTTTCCGAGTCAGAGAATAAATCTTATTTTTTGTTTTTCAAGTATTCCATCTTTCTGTACAGTATAAAACTGTTGAAATACAAAGAGAAACATGATATCACAAGAAACGCCGTATAGAATTAATTCTATACGGCGTTCTGTATTTCATTCTTGTTTGCGTTGTGGTATGATACCAAGCATTGAAGTGTTAAAGGAGAGAGTATTGTATGACATCCGCACAGATCGCGATCATGACAACGATCATTTTGTATCTCTGTCTGGTGATTTTCACCGGCGTGATGATCGGTAAACGAAGCAAGAAGAGCGCTGAAGGCTTTTATCTCGGCGGCCGGGGCATGGGCCCCCTGGTCACGGCCATGAGCGCGGAAGCCAGCGATATGAGCAGCTATCTGCTTATGGGTATCCCCGGCCTCGCCTATCTCAGCGGCGTGGCGGACGCCAGCTGGACCGCCATCGGCCTTGCCATCGGCACCTACCTGAATTTCCTGCTGGTGGCCCGCCGCCTGCGGCGTTACAGCGTGGAGTTGGACGCCATCACCATCCCCAGCTTTATCTCCAAGCGCTACGGGGAGAAAAAGCCCATCATTATGGGTATCGCCTCTCTCATCATCCTGGTGTTCTTCGTGCCCTATGTGGCCTCCGGTCTGGCGGCGATCGGCAAGCTGTTCAACAGCCTGTTCGGCTGGAATTACATGCTTTCTGTGATCGTGGGCGCCATTGTCATCATCAGCTATACTTCCGTGGGCGGCTTCAGCGCCGTCGCCACTATGGACCTGATCCAGTCTGTGATTATGACCGTCGCCCTGTGCATCATCGTGGTGTTCGGCATTGTGCAGGCCGGCGGTATGGATGCTGTTCTGGCTCATGCCAGCAGCCTTCCCGGTTTTCTGAGCTTTGGTCAGACCTATAACGCCGCCTCCGGACAGGCGGAGCCTTACGGTTTGATCCGCATTGTTTCCATGCTGGCGTGGGGCCTTGGCTACTTCGGTATGCCCCATATTCTGGTGCGCTTTATGGCCATCCGGCACGAGGATGAGCTGAAGCTCTCCCGCCGGATCGCTTCCATCTGGGTGGTGATCTCCATGGCCGTGGCCGTGTTTATCGGCATCGTGGGCCATGCCGTGTCCAATGTGGGGCGCATCCCCATGCTGGAGGGCAGCGCCACGGAGACGGTCATTGTCCGGCTGTCTGACCTGCTTTCCTCTTACGGTTTGCTGCCTGCCATTGTGGCTGGCTGCATTCTGGCGGGCATTCTGGCGGCTACCATGTCCACGGCGGACTCTCAGCTTTTGGCGGCAGCCTCCGCGTTTTCTGAAAACGTATTGCAGGATGTGTTCGGCGTCAAGCTGACTTCCAAGCAGAATATGCTGGCCGCCCGTCTGACGGTGGTGGTGATCGCGTTTATCGCCATCTTCCTGGCGGCGGACCCCAACAGCAACGTGTTCAAGATCGTCTCCTTCGCATGGGCCGGCTTCGGCGCAACCTTTGGCCCCGCTGTGCTGTTCGCCCTTTTCTGGAGACGCAGCAACCGTCAGGGTGTGCTGGCAGGTCTGGTGGCCGGCGGTCTGATGATCTTCGCATGGAAGTTCTGCGTCCGGCCTCTGGGCGGCATCTGGGACATCTATGAGCTGATGCCTGCTTTCATCGTCAACTGCATCGTGCTGGTGGTGGTCTCGCTGGCTACCCCCGCACCTGACAAGAGCATTACGGACGTGTTCGACAAGGTCCGGGACTAAAAAGCTTATTAAAAAGCGGTGGGCTCAGCCCACCGCTTTTTTAACTGATTCGGCCGGAAACGGCGCAAACAATGAACCAGCCCGCCGACCGGAAGGTCGGCGGGCTGGTTTTGGCGGGGGCATATGAGGATCGAACTCATCCAGGCGGCTGTTCGCCGTCCGCACCGGTTTTGAAGACCGGGAGGCACACCAGCACCTATCTGCTCCCATGTTTTCTTCGATGCTGACCACCGCCGAAGCGGAGCAACGCTCCGGCGGTATGTCAGTCATGAAATTTGAGCTTCAGGCGGCGGCAGTCGCCCTCTCGAACCGTGATCTGCCGTCGGTCGCAGGCTTCTAAAAACAGCAAAGCGTATTTCCGGGTGGTGTCGAAAGCGTCCCGGACCTCTGCCAGCGTGACAGCGCCGTGGTCAGCACACAGCGTCCGCAAGATATCCAGCCCCTTTTGGAACACCTCCCGGTGCCAGCACAGCTCCGGTGACAGCCGTACCAGCTCTCCGCCGGTGAGCAGGCTTTCCAGCACCTGACGAGCCTCCTCCCGGCGCTCCGGAGGAATACTGTCCAGCACCGCTTCGACGGTGTCCGGCTCCGGGCCACCCCGGAGGAAACGCTCCAACAGCGCGTCCCGGAGGGCGGTCTGCCGCTTGGTGAGCCGAATGGAAAACTCTGCCAGCGCCCAATGGTTTTCGGCGCGTTTCATCCGCCCCTCCGCCCGAAAAACCTCCAAAAGCGCATCGCCCTCAGCGGGAGTGATCTGCCGGAACAGCTTTTGCCGCAGCTCAGCGGCGGGCATCCCGGCGTGAAGGGGGTGCTTTTGGTGGTAGGCGGACAGCAATTCCCGGCAGCGGTCCCAGAGAGCGTCCAACGCCGAGGCCGCCGCGTAGCGGCCAGGCAGCGGCTCCGCCAGCTTTCCCTGGTTCAGCAGGTCTGCCAGCAAGGATACAGCAGCACCAGTGTCCAGACCGGATCGCTCCGCTAAC
>DXUR01000165.1 GCA_019417795.1 Clostridiales bacterium
AGGCGGAGCTGGCAGCGCTGTATTGCCGGGGACGCAGGGACAGCGTGGCGATCGCATTGCCGGAGAGCGTTACCTCCGCGGCGGCAGAACCGTCCGCAAAGCGGATGGGAACGCCGCCGGACTGGTAGCCGAAGGTCAAGAAAGTCTCGGTTTCTGACTGCTGCCACTTCTGCAGATACAGCCGGGCATCGCCCTCCGGGATCAACTGATCCAACAGCTCCAGAACACCGGAGACGGCTTCCCGAGGCGTGGGAAGGCCCCCGGCACTTTCTACGGAGAGGACCGTTTCGCCGCCGCTGGTGTAGGAAAAGGTGCCGCTGCCACTGATGCGGATGACCCGGTCTCCCTCCACCACTACCTCCGCGCCGCCGGCGTCGGTATAGCGGGAATTGGTGTGGGGGTTGAAGCCCAGAACGGAGAGCAGCGTCTCTGTGGAAACGGTGCTTTCCGTCACCGTCAGTTGGGGCAGCTCAGGGAGAGGGTCCGGAAACAGGGAGAGAGGGGCCAGATGCTGGCCGTATCCGCTGAGATCCTCAAAAGCAAAGGCGGTAACGCCCAGCTCAAAGTGATCCAGTACCTCCGTCAGGGTAGAGGGCTGCACGGCAGTGACGCACTGGTAATAGCGGGATCCGCCGTCCCACAGCAGCAGGACCACCTGACCGTTCTGCTCCGCTGCGGCCAGAGCGCGGACGGAAAGCTCACTTTCTGCGGTGATACCCATGAGGTCCGCCAGATAGGACACCGGCAGGGGCTCTAAAAAGTCACAGTAGACTGACGGCTTTCCCAAAGCCGACCGGAAGGCGGCAGCACTGGAATCCATCCGGCTGCGGGCAGACCCAAGAACCTCCCGCAGCAGTGTTTTGATGGGGGTGAAGCTCTCGCTGTCCGTGGTGAGGGAGATGCTGCCATACCGGCCGTATTCTCCGGTGACGGCCGCCCGCACCGGGGCGGACAGGGTATCGGAGGAGGGGGCATCGGAGATCTGGTCGCTGACAGGAGCGGTGAGCCGCTGCCAGGTGCCGCTGCCGGCGGCAGCGCCCAACTGGAAGAACTGCGTTCTGGAAAAGAGGAACAGGGACAGCAGCGCCAGAAACGTGATGGTGATATTTTGGATAAAATCCCGGTAGCGCATGGCCGATCCCTCCTTTCTGATAAAAGCTGAAATTACTGCTGAGCCGACGTGTTTTCTGCCGTATCCTCCGGTGCGCCGGGGGCGGGCTGGGTGATGGGCAGCTCCAGACGGACCGTGGTGCCCGGTCCCTCATGGGGGACCAGGGAAATGGTGCCGTGGTGCCGCTGGACGATCTCTCTGGCGATGGATAGTCCAAGGCCTGTGCCGCCGGATTCCCGGGAACGGGCCTTATCCACCCGGTAGAAGCGGTCGAAAATACGCTCCCTGTCCTTTTCCGGGATGCCGATGCCGTCATCCCGGACCTCCATCCAGGCGGTGTCGGGGCTGGCTCCTGCGGTGACGCGAATGTGTCCGCCGTCCGGAGTGTACTTGATGGCGTTGCCGAGAATGTTCATCATCACCTGTTCCAGACGGCTCCGGTCACCGGTGATGAGGGGCAGCTCGCCCTCCGGCACATAGGTCAGCTCATGGCCCCGCTGCTTGGCGTTGAGGCTGTTGGAGCGGACCACGCTTTCAATGGCGTCGTGGAAGGGGAACCGGGTGAACACCATTTCGGTGCTGCCGGCGTCCAGTCGGCTGAGGGTCAGCAGATCCTGAACGATGTGGGTCATGCGGTCCGTTTCCGTAATGATGATGTCCAGGAAATTGTTCTCCATATCCCGGGGAATGTCATCTCCGGCATCCCGGATGGTTTCGGCGTAGCTGCGGACGTTGGTCAGGGGGGTCCGCAGCTCGTGAGACACGTTGGCCACAAATTCTTTGCGCCGTTCCTCATTCCGGTGCTGTTCCGTCACGTCATGGAGCAGGATCAGAACGCCGCCCTGGGCCTTGTCGGAGAAGGGGGTGAGGTAGAGGGCCAGGGTCCGGTCTCCCACCACCAACTCATCTTCAATGTAGTTGGGTTTCTGGAGGGCCAGCACGTTCTGGAAGGGATGCAGGTCGCCCAGCAATTCCTCGTAGGTGCAGCTGGGATCGATGGATCGCCGCAAAAGCTCCGTGGCGGCGGGGTTGCAGTGGATGAGGTGCCCCTCCCGGTCAAAGGCCACCACGCCGTCGGTCATGTGGAGGAACAGGGTATCCAGCTTGTTGCGCTCGTTTTCCACGGCAGCCAGTGTGGACTGCAGGACCTCGGCCATCTCATTGAAGGTTCCGGTGAGAATACCGATCTCGTCGGTGGATTCCACCGGCAGCTCGCTGTCAAAATCACCGGCGGCCACCCGCTCTGCGCCGATGGTCAGCTTTTCAATGGGGCCCACCATGGTCTTGGAGAGCAGGAAGCTCAGCAGCACGGAGATCAGCAAGCCGATGATGAGGGCCTGCATGATGATCTGGAAAAGCTGGTTATTCAGATCGGATACCGTGTCCTTGTTATCCAGAATGTAGATGATGAAGGCGTTGTCACCGCCGAAGATGGGGATGGCCACATCCATGTAGTCGGCGGAGATATCGCTTTCGTCGCCTACGGTGGAGGCGTCCTTCCGTGCAACCGCGTTCCGGGCGGTCAGAAGGTTGGCGGACTGCTCCCGGGGCAGGTCGGAGGACTCAGCACTGCCGGCCAGAAAGCTGCCGGCGGTGCCGTCCAGCACATAGTAGTTCCGGGTGCGGTAGTCGATGCCCAGCATACCGGCATTGACCTCCATGATCTCCTGAATACGCTCAGCGCCGTCCGGCTGAGCGGCGGCGCTGCGGAGGTCTGCCACAAACTCCCGGCGGTCCGCGCCGAAGGCACTGCTCATCTGCTGATAAAAGCTGTCGATATAGAAACTGGTGACGCTGGTGGTCAGGAACGCGCCTACCACCGCCATCAGGGATGTGATCAGCAGCAGGAGGATCAGCGTCAGCTTCATATGTAAGCTGCGGAACAAAAAATCACCGCCTTTATGGTGTTCAAAGGATCTGAAAACTGTACGGCCCGCCGTGTGCGGGGGCGGGCGCGTCCCGGAGAAGATCCCTGTGTCCTCTTCAAAACATGAGAAGAACGCGAGGAACGTCACCGGAGCCGGTGGGGATTACACCGCGAAATAGTACCCCACGCCCCGGCGGGTGAGGATGTATTTGGGGCTGGCGGGGTTTTCCTCGATCTTTTCCCGCAGACGCCGGACGGTCACGTCCACCGTCCGCTGATCGTCGCCCACGTAGCCGTAGTTCCAGACCTGCTCCATCAGGTCGATGCGGGAGTAGACCTTATTGGGATGACTGGCCAGGAAGGTCAGCAGCTCATATTCCCGCGTGGTCAGTTCCAGAGGCTTGCCGTCCCGGAAGACCTGATGGCTGTCCGTGTCGATGGAGAGGTCCCCTGCCACCGGCATGGCTGTGGCCGCAGCGGTGGCCGCGGCGGCGGTGTTCATAGCCGTGCGGCGGATGTTGGCTCCCACCCGGGCGATCAGCTCCCGCATGGAGAAGGGCTTGGTGATGTAATCATCGGCGCCGATCTCAAGACCGGACACCTTGTCGGCCTCCTCCTCACGGGCGGTGAGGATGATAACGGGCACGTTGTTGCCCTCCTCCCGGAGGGTGCGGCACACGTCAAAACCGATCATCTTCGGCAGCATCACGTCCAGCAGGATCAGGTCGGGGTTTTCCTTCCGGGCCTTTTCCAGGCCGTCGGCTCCGTCATAGGCCTCCACGGTGCGGTAGCCCTCCCGCTGAAGGTTGAAGCGCAGAATGTCTACGATATTTTTTTCGTCCTCCACAATAAGGATGGTTTTCTGGGCGTCCGTTTTCTGTTCCAAGGAAACGTACCTCCTATTATTTTTCTATTACAGGTTTAGCAGGACCTTGGCCCGCAGGACTGCGGCCACGGTCTTGGCGTCATCGATCTCACCGTTGACGCAGCGGTGCACCATTTCATCAAAGGGTACCCGCTCCACATTGAGAAATTCATCGGGGTCCAGCTGCTGCTGGCTGAATTTCAGCCCCTTGGCCAAAAACAGGTGCAGTGTTTCCCCGTAGCAGCCGGGGGCGGGCAGGAGCTTGCCGAGGGGCAGGAAGGTCTCCGGCTCCGCGCCGGTCTCCTCCTTCAATTCCCGCAGAGCGCCCGTCACCGGGTCCTCGCCGGGGTCCAGCTTGCCTGCGGGCAGCTCATCCAGCACCTTGCCAAATACATACCGGTACTGGCGGACCACCAGCACCCGGTTGGCTTCATCCAGGGCCAGGACCGCCGCGCCGTCCACATGATCCACCACTTCCCGAGTGGCTTCCTCGCCGTTGGGCAGGCGCACATCATCCACGTGCACCGTCATGATTTTACCCTCAAATACGTCCTTGCGGCGGAGCTTGACCTCCGTCAGATCCATGGGCATTTTCATTCTATCCACCTCGTTTAAAGGGCAGAGACCCTGCCTATACTGTATTCAGTTTATTATAGCATAGGCGTGTTGAATTGCAAAGGGCTTGTTTTTCTTGAAGTCATGGGAAAACTATGGTATACTGACTCACTGGAAACGAGGTGGTCCCCACGGAGAAAAAGGGAATCAAAATCGCGGCCCAGAACCGCAAAGCCTACCACGATTACTTCGTGGAGGATAAGTACGAGGCAGGCATCGAGCTGTGCGGCACGGAGGTCAAATCCATCCGTGCGGGCACGATGAACCTGAAGGACTCCTACTGTACTGTGAAGGACGGTGAGCTGTTCGTTCACAGTATGCATATCTCGCCTTATGAACACGGCAACATCTTCAACCGGGACCCGGATCGGGACCGGCGGCTGTTGATGCACAAGCGGGAGATCCGCAAGCTCCACGCTCTCGTCAAGCAGGACGGCTACACGTTGGTGCCCCTGAGCGTCTATTTCAAGAACGCCAAGGTGAAGGTGGAAGTCGGCCTGTGCAAGGGCAAGAAGAATTACGACAAGCGGGACGCCACCGCCAAGCGGGACGCCGCCCGTGAAATGGACCGGGCCATGAAGGCCCGCAGATAACAGATCAGAAAGGAACGAATGAATATGAGCAATCCCATCGTAACCATCACTATGGAGGACGGCCGCATTATGCGCGGCGAGCTGTATCCCGAGAAGGCTCCCAACACCGTCAACAACTTCATCTCTCTGGCAAACAAGGGCTTCTATGACGGCCTGACCTTCCACCGGGTCATCCCCGGCTTCATGATCCAGGGCGGCTGCCCCAACGGAAACGGCATGGGCGGCCCCGGCTATGAGATCAACGGCGAGTTCGCCGGCAACGGCTTTCGCCAGAATGACCTGATCCACGAGACCGGCGTGCTGTCCATGGCCCGCACCATGGCACCCAACTCCGCCGGCAGCCAGTTCTTTGTGATGGTGGCTCCCGCTCCTCATCTGGACGGCCAGTACGCCGCCTTCGGCAAGATCACCGAGGGTCAGGATGTGGCCATTGACATTTCCCGTGTCCAGCGGAACATGATGAACGATATGCCCAAGAAGCCCGTGGTCATGGCAACCGTCCGGGTGGATACCCAGGGCGTCGAGTATCCCGCTCCCGAGACCCACTAAAATACTCCGAAAGGAGATCTGACCATGAAAACAGCAGTTATTACCGGTGCGTCCTCCGGCCTTGGCCGGGAATTTGTCCGGCAGTTCTATTCCGTATTCCCGGAAATTGAACGGGTGTGGCTCATTGCCCGCCGGACGGACCGCCTTCAGGAACTGGCAGAGCAGCTGGAGGAAAAGGGGATCAGCACCCTGACGCTGCCGCTGGCCCTGTGCGACCCCATGAGCTTTACCGCCTATCAGGAGCATCTGGTGGAGGAACAGCCGGAGATCGCCCTGCTGGTGAACAACGCCGGATGCGGATATCTGGGGAACATTGGCGAGATCGACACCGTTTCCCAGACCCGGATGATCGATCTGAACCTCCGGGCGCTGACTGCCATCACCAATTTGTCGGTGCCCTATATGGAAGCCGGGAGCCGGATCTTGAACGTCAGCTCCATCGCCTCCTTCTGCCCCACCCCCCGGATGACGGTGTATTCCGCCACGAAAGCCTATGTTTCCGCCTACACCATCGGCGCGGCGGAGGAACTGAAGACGAAAGGCATCACCGTTACCGCCGTCTGCCCCGGCCCCATGGCCACAGAGTTTCTGGCAGTGGGTCATGTGGTGGATTCCCGGCCCTTTGAGCTGTTGCCCTACTGCGATCAGGTACAGGTGGCCGGCGGTGCACTGCGGGCGGCCAGAGC
>DXUR01000166.1 GCA_019417795.1 Clostridiales bacterium
ATATAAAAGGTTTTGCAGCGGGTCAGCAGCGCGGGGGAGACCCGGCGGGGCTGCACCCGCACCTCGCCCCGGATGCCGTGGGCGTTGACGATGCGGCCCACCCGGATAAATTCCTGCTTCATAAAGCACTCCTTGTCTGTGTTTGATTTCTTGCCTGTTATTATATACGTTTTCGGCGGGGCAGGCAATAGGAACCTAATTTCTGAAAAAATGGGAGACTTTTTTGTCGGCGATCTGCGCTTTCGTGCAATCAGCGTCTTGACGGACGGAAAAAAAGAGGGTATAAGTAATATGTTTTGCATACTGAAGAAGAGAGGAATCGTTTATGGAGACAAAACGTGCCAGTTGGGCCAGCAATCTGGGCTTCCTGATGGCGGCCATCGGCTCTGCGGTTGGCTTGGGCAATATCTGGGGCTTCCCCTACAAAATGGGTAAGTCCGGCGGCTTCGCGTATCTGGCGGTCTATGCGCTGCTGGCAATTTTCGTGGGCTTTATCGTCATGGCTTCGGAGCTTGCCATGGGCCGCAAGACCGGGCAGGGCGCTATGGGCACCTATCACGCCCTGACGAAGAAATTCCGGTGGATCGGCTGGCTGGCGCTGTTCTCTCCCTTTGCGGTGATGGGCTTTTACGCGGTGCTGGGCGGTTACTGCATCGAATATATGGCCCTGAACCTCAGCAACTTTGCCTTCGGCAGCGAATCGCTGGCCACCGGCGGGGAGATGTTTGCCGCCATGCTGTCCAATCCTGCCGGAGCGGTGCTGTTTGCCGCCCTGTTTCTGGCTCTGTGCTATCTTATCAACCGGAGCGGCATTTCCGGCGGCATTGAGAAGTTCAATAACGTAGGCATGCCCACGCTGTTTGTTATGCTGGTGGTCATCATCATCCGCTCCCTAACCCTGCCCGGCGCTATGGAGGGCCTGAAGTTCATGTTCGTGCCGGGATACGCCGTGGAAGCCGGGTTTGTGGCGGAGACGCCCAGCCTGCTGTCTGTGTTTGCCAGCGCCGGCGGGCAGATGTTCTTCTCCCTGTCTCTGGCGATGGGCGCCATGATCACCTACGGCTCCTATCTGAACCAGAAAGAAGATCTGGTGAAAAACTCCGCGATCATCGTGTTTGCGGATACGCTGGTGGCTACTATGGCCGGTATCGCTGTGATCCCCGCTGCCGTAGCCAACGGCATCGCCAGCGGAACGCCGCTGGACCAGATCAAGCTGGGCGGCCCGAATCTGCTGTTTGTCACCTTACAGGATGTGTTCCGGGCCATGGGCACCGTCGGCGCGCTGTTCGGCGTGATTTTCTATCTGCTGGTGCTGATTGCCGCCATTTCCTCCGCCATCGCCCTGATCGAGGTGGACATCACCTATTTTCTGGACCGGGCGGAGCAGAAAGGCAGAAAGGGAAACCGCCCCAAGGTGGCGTTTCTGGTCTGCCTTGCCATTTTCGCAGTTTCGGTGCTGGTAGGGATCGACGGTCTGGGTACCACCGGTGTGTTCCCCTGGCCTGCGACCGCCGGCTGGAACGATTCCATGCTGGACTTTGTGGATATGCTGTCTGAGGGCCTGGCCATGCCCATCGGCGCTTTGATGATGAGCATTATGGTGGGCTGGGAGATCCGTCCTCAGACGGTTCTGGACGAGCTCCATATCGGCTATACCGGCAGGATCGACACCTTCTATCGGATCTGCATCAAGTATATCACGCCCATCGGTATGCTGCTGGTGCTGGCGGGACAGGTGAACGAATTCTTCTCACTGAACTGGTTCTGATTGGTTCAGATTGGTCCTAAATAAAAATCAAGGGAACGGTTATTCCGTTCCCTTGATTTTTTACTATTACTATGTTCCGCTTTTCAGCAGGCCGGCCAAATAGCCGCTGGACCAGGCCCATTGCAGATTGTAGCCGCCGCAGTCGCCGTCGATGTCCAGCACCTCACCGGCGGCGTACAGCCCCGGCACCAGGCGGCTTTGGAGGGTTTTGGGGTCAAACTCGGCGGTACGGATACCGCCGGCTGTGACCTGCGCCCCGTCAAAGCCCAGTACGCTGACCACCGGCAGAGCGAAGTCCTTGGCGGCTCCCGCGATCTTCCGCAGATCGGCGGGAGACAGGGATGCCACAGGGTCCGTCAGTACGTAGCCTGCATACCGCAGGACCGTGCGGCCCAGACGGTTGTGGAGCACCCCGGCCAACAGGTTTTCCGTGGTCAGCTCCGGCATGGAGCTAAGCCGCCTGCGGAGCAGCTCCTCGATTTCCGGTGCGGAACACTGGGGCAACAGGTCGATGTGAAGCGTCAGGGGGCCTTTTTCCGTGGCGGCGGATCGGGACAGCTCAAACACGGCGGGGCCGCTGACACCGAAGTCGGTAAACTGAACTTCACCCCGGCTGGCGGCCACGGCGTCCCGGTTCCGGCAGAGACGGAGGTCGGCGTTGGCCCGGACGCCCTTCAAAGCCTTGACAAAGGTGTTGTCCGTCTTGATCTGTACCAGTGCGGGATACAGCTTGGTGACGCTGTGGCCCAAGGATTGCAGCAGTTCGTAGCCGCTGCGGGTGCCCCCCAGCTTTCCACCGGCCATGCCGCCGCAGCAGACGATGACCCGGTCCGCCGGGAGGGTCTCCTCGGCGGAGAGGACGGTGAAGCCCTTTTTCGTTTTCTTCAGGCCCGTCACCTCGAACCCGGCGCGGGTCGTGACCCCGGCGGCGTCGGCGGCGAAGCGCAGCACGTCCACCACGCTGCCTGCCTGATCGGAGTAGGGATAGACCCGGCCATTGTCCTCCGCCGTGGTCAGCAGGCCCAGACCGTGAAAGAAATCCAGCGTGGCATCCAGACTCAGTGTTTCAAAGGCGGGGCGGATGAAAGAGGCGTCCTGTCCGTGATAGTAGGGAAGGCCCATGTTCAGGTTGGTGAGGTTGCAGCGGCCATTGCCAGTGGAGAGCAGCTTGCGGCCAACACGGGCTTGCCGCTCCAGCAGCGTGACGCTATGGCCGCCCTTGGCGGCGGTGATGGCGGCCATGAGGCCGGAGGCCCCGCCGCCGATAACGATGACATTCATGGTTGGCTCCTTTCGCCGCAATTCGGCACAGGAATATTGTTACGCTGTTCATTATACGGGACTTGAGCAGAAAAGACAAGAGCGGTCTGGACTTCCAACATAAGCAACGTTAATGACAGTGTTTATTGTGAAAGCACACCATAAATCAGCCTGTAAAGCATCCGTTTTTTGCCAACACCTGCTAAAGATACTAAAAATTTGGAAAAATGGTTGACAATGGCGAAAAGCGGTGCTAATATGCAGTCAAAATTGAATCGCTTGATAGAGGCGCGGTATCCATCAGTACTCTCCACAAGGCCAGCGCAGCCGTGGAGTGGGAAAGGGGCCACCGCCGAAGTGTCAGGACAATGCCTGTTGTCCGGATGCTGGGTCGGCAGAGAAGATCTGTCGGACTGTCACAAGAATTTTTTGTGAAGCGCTATCATTGGCTGTTCGGAGGTGTCCTATTTTCAAGGGACAGATTTTCCGTATATTCCATGAACCGCTTGGCAAAGCGGTTCATTTTTTTCATCATTCCTCGCCGGCGGGGAAGAAAAACGCCGGACAAGAAGGAGACAGTATGAGAAGAAGATGGATGAGCGCAATTCTGGCCCTGACCATGGCTCTGGCCCTCACCGCCTGCGGCGGCAGCAACAGCAGCGACACCAGCAGCGATGCCGCCAACAGCACCCCCGCTGAGACCGAAACCCCTGCCGACACCACCGTGACCCCCGGCGTGGGCGATGACGGCGTGTTCACCGTGGGCATGGAGTGCGCCTACGCTCCTTACAACTGGACACAGATGGACGATTCCAACGGCGCGGTGCCCATTTCCAACGTTCCCGGCGCTTACGCCAACGGCTACGATGTGATGATCGCCCAGCGTATCTGCGAGACCTACGGCTGGGAGCTTGAGATCGTGTCCTCCGCGTGGGATTCCCTGTGCCCCGCCGTGCAGTCCGGCACCATGGACGCCAACATTGCCGGTCAGTCCATGACCGCCGACCGCATGAATGAAGTGGATATGGCAGGCCCCTACTACTACGCTACCATCGTGGTCCTGACCACCAAGGACAGCCAGTATGCCAACGCAGCCTCTATCGCTGATCTGGCCGGCGGCACCTGCACCTCCCAGTCCGGCACCATCTGGTATGATTCCTGCCTGCCCCAGATCGAGAACACCAACCTGCTGGCTCCTGCCGACAGTGCCCCCGCGATGATCATGCAGCTCCAGACCGGCGCTGTGGACTATGTCTGCACCGATATGCCCACCGCTCTGGCCGCCGTCGCCAAGGACGACAATCTGGTGATCCTGAACTTCTCCGGCACCGACGGCGACTTCCAGTTTGCTACTGAAGAAGAACGGGCCGAGAACGTGAACATCGGCATCTCTGTCCAGAAGGGCAACACCCAGCTGGCCGACGCCATCGACACCGTCCTCTCCGTTCTGAATGAGGAGCAGTTCAACGCCCTGATGGATCAGGCTATTTCCATTCAGCCTGAGATCTGAGTGACCCGCCGGGGGTCTCCGGACCCCCGGTGATCCCAAGAAACGCCCCGGCGCGGGGCCTCGCTGATTATTACAGATGATTGGAGACTGACCATGGATAAGTTTGTGAAGCTGGGACAGGATATGGTCCTGCTGTGGAGCAAGTACAAGGTGATGTACTGGGCCGGTATCTGGAATACACTGAAGCTGGCCTTCCTCGCCACACTGATCGGCTGCTTCATCGGACTGCTGTGCGGTGTGCTGAATACCATTCCTTATACGAAGAAGGACCCTCTGCCCAAGCGGTTCCTGCTGAAGCTGCTGCGGATTATCATCCGCATTTATGTAGAGGTGTTCCGGGGGACCCCCATGGTGCTGCAATCCGTGTTCATTTACTACGGCCTGCCCTACTTCTCCAATAACGCCCTCCGGTTCGACAATATTTTCGCCGCCGCGCTTCTGATCGTGGCCATCAATACCGGCGCGTACATGGCGGAATCCGTCCGGGGCGGCATCATTTCCATTGACCCCGGCCAGACCGAGGGGGCCAAGGCCATTGGCATGACCCATTTCCAGACCATGGTGAACGTCATCATGCCTCAGGCCCTGCGGAACATCATGCCCCAGATCGGCAACAACTACATCATCAACGTGAAGGACACCTCCGTTATGTTCATCATCGGCTTTACGGAGTTCTTCGCCCAGCACCGCTACATCGTGGGCGTTAACAATATGTACTTCCCATCCGCCACCATTGAAATGATCGGCTACCTGACCCTGACGCTGATCGCATCCCTGATCCTGCGGCTGGTAGAAAAGCTCATGGACGGCTCCGACAGCTACGAGCTGGCCCAGGGAGATCAGCTGGTGATGGCGGCGGGCACTTACAGCCATCCCGACCGGGGAACACCCTTTGACGAGGTCAACCGGGAATACACCGGCGAGGAAAAGCGGAACCGCATCCGCATCGGCCTGAAAAACCGCAACGGCAGCACGAGAGGAGGACGCTGATATGAGCGAGAATATCTTAGAGATCCGCCACCTCGGCAAGTCCTTCGGCACCCATGAGGTTTTGCGGGATATTGACTTCACCGTCAAGAAGGGCGACGTTATTTCCATCATCGGCGCTTCCGGCTCTGGCAAGTCCACGCTGCTGCGGTGTGTCAACCTGCTGGAGACCCCCAGCAGCGGACAGATCCTTTACCACGGTACCGACGTGGCGGGCCGGGGCGTCAATGCCCCGGAGTACCGCTCCCATGTGGGTATGGTGTTCCAGTCCTTCAACCTGTTCAACAATATGTCGGTCCTCAAAAACTGCATGGTGGGACAGATGAAGGTCCTCAAGCGCAGCAAGGAGGAGGCCCGGCAGCAGGCTTTGAAGTATCTGGAAAAGGTGGGTATGGCGCCCTATATCAACGCCAAGCCCCGACAGATCTCCGGCGGTCAGAAGCAGCGGGTGGCCATCGCCCGGGCACTGGCCATGGACCCGGAGGTGCTGCTGTTCGATGAGCCTACCTCCGCTCTGGACCCGGAAATGGTGGGCGAGGTGCTGAACGTCATGCAGGCGCTGGCTCAGGAGGGCATGACCATGCTGGTGGTGACTCACGAGATGGCCTTCGCCCGGGACGTCAGCTCGCAGGTGGTGTTCATGCATCAGGGCGTGATCTGCGAACAGGGCACACCGGCACAGGTCTTTGGCGCCCCCCGACAGCAGGAGACGAAGGAGTTCCTGGCTCGTTTCCGGGGCGTGGAATAAGGAGACTGCAA
>DXUR01000167.1 GCA_019417795.1 Clostridiales bacterium
TAAGCGAGCCTCCCGTGCTATTTTCTGGTTTTTATTATCTCATATTTCTTTGTAAAAATAAAGGTGGAATGGTTAGGGATGCTCAAACAACTTTAATCGTTCACAAAAAATCATTCTAATTCACTTTTCATCTTTTCAATCATCTGCAGCCGAAATTCATACGCCTGCCGTTCTTTCTCAACCAAAGTTGATAAAACTGCTCCCGAAAAGAATGATACAATCGAAGTAAAAATCAAAATTCCCGATGAAACAAATATAAACGGATGTTTAACCTTTCCCACCTGTATATCATGTAGGATCTCCGGAATAAGCAGTCCCATTGAAACCAGCATCAAAACAGTCGATATCCGACCAAAAAATCCAAACGGACGATAATTCTTATAGAGACGTCCTATCGTCTTCAAGACCTTAAATCCATCTGAATATGTATTTAATTTTGATTCACTGCCAGACGGTCTGTCTCGATATTCGATAACTACATTCTCAATCCGCATATTTTTTTCAACTGCATGAATGGTCATCTCCGTTTCTATCTCAAATCCCTTCGATAGCACAGGAAAGCTTTTAACAAAAAGAAAACTAAAAGCCCGATAACCCGTCATAATATCCCGGATATCAGTATGAAACAAGCGATTTACGCTAGCTCTCACCAGCGTATTTCCAAAATTATGGAACGGTCTTTTGTTCTCATTAAAATAAGTAGATGAAAGCCTGTCCCCCACTACCATATCAGCATTTTTTTCAAGAACCAGATTCGCCATCTTTCTTCCGTATTCAGCAGGATACGTGTCGTCTCCATCTACCATGATATAGCACTCCGCATCAATCTCCCGAAACATACGCCGGATTACATTTCCTTTCCCCTGTGCGTATTCATGACGGACGATTGCGCCCGCATTTTGAGCCAGTTCGGCTGTCTTATCATTTGAATTGTTGTCGTACACATAAATAACCGCTTCTGGAAGTTCAGTTTTCCAATCTTTCACGACTTTTTCAATTGTTTTTTCCTCGTTGTAGCATGGAATCAGTACTGCTATCTTATCCATTTTATGTATATTCCTTTCACTTATCATTCAAAATCTGTGTTCCTGCATTATTCATTTTTATCCAACGATATTTCTTATCAATCAATCCAAGCAACAATACCGCCGGCAATGCAAGCAACGGTGTACAAGGGGTACAAACAAGATTAAAAAGAAAAGATAGATTTGAAAGTAAGTAGAGTGGGATAATCCAGAAGTTAGAGCTTAGATTTTCCACTCTACTTGAACGTGGTCGCTAGTTGCGCTGATTGAAATAATCAGGCCGTCAACGGCTTTCCTTTTGTCGTCAAATTCAATGCTGTCCCAATGGTCGAGGTAATAAGAGAGTTCCTGCTCCTTTTGGGGTGACATTGTTTCAATGGACATTTCCGCAATCTCCTTTGAAATGGTCTGGCGGCGAGTGTCCAGTTCTTCAATTTTTTTGTTAGCATAGGCAAGAAGTGTTGCGTTGGCTCCGGTTAGCGTATCAAGTAGTTTTTCAATCTCGGCTTCAACTTGCGCCAGTTCAATTTGATGGGCGGTCAGTTTGGGATTGACTTTTTCCTCCCGGCTATGGCGGACTTGAAAATTTTTAAATCTCGCCCGCATAGCACTGAAAATAAATTCCTCAAATTCAGATTTACGGATTTTACCACAGCCCGGGCAGCCTTTATTTTCAGTCCGTTTACTACAGCGAAAATAGCCTTCGCTGTTCGGAACGTGTGTTGCCTTTAAGGCATATCCGCAACACCCGCATTTAACTTTTCCGGCAAGCCATGTATTTTTCGGCTTACGTCCTTGTTGAAAACTCTTATTTGTCATTAGCTTCTTCCTGCATTTCAGCCATACATCAGACGGTATGAGCGCTTCATGTGGAGCGATTACAAGTATCTGGTCTTTCAGGCTCCTGTCTTTATCCTCCTTCACGTCCCGGCCCTGATAGAGATAACAGCCATTGGTTCCGGCAAAATCGGAAGCGTCATTGACAATAGCCGCCCCCTGGCTTTTAAAAAATTCGTAGAGTTCTAAATCTGCTTGTGCGTAAACAGGATTTCTTAAAAGCTGTGAAATAAAGGTACGGAATAGCGATTTACCGTAAACTTTGATGTTCTGTTCCTCAAAGTACCGTGTAATGTCACCAAAAGACGTTTCCGGCTCGGAATACATTTCAAACATGAGCTTTACATATTGGGAAGTTTCGGGGTCTGCCACCATCTTTTTTGTGCGGATACCTTCAACCACTGTCGGCTCCAACTGATAACCATAGGGGGCCTGTCCGCTCATGTGAAAACCTTTCAGGCACCGGGAGTAGTAAGCGTCCGTGACGCGTTTCTGGATTGTCTCACGTTCAAGCTGTGCGAATACGATACAAATATTCAGCATGGCCCGCCCCATTGGGGTTGAGGTGTCGAACTTTTCTGTGGACGAAACAAACTCCACGTCATATTCCTGGAACAGCTCCATCATGTTTGCAAAGTCCAGAATGGAACGGCTGATTCTGTCCAGCTTATAAACGATTACCCGCCGCACCCGGCCCTTTCGGATTTCTCCTAACAGCTTTTGAAACTCCGGCCTGTCCGTATTCTTCCCGGAATAGCCTTTATCCTTGAATACTTTACAGCTTCCGCCTTTCAGCTCATACTTACAAAAATCAATCTGGCTTTCAATGCTGATACTGTCCTTACGGTCTACCGACTGTCTCGCGTATATACAATCTTCTCTGATAATGTCCATATTGGGCTCCTTCCGTATGGAATGGAGCTACCAACCTTACAATTATATTATACCATAGGCAGCCCCGGACAACAATGTTGCGGTTGATTAGTAAAATCTGTCCGTGTATTTACTGAACACATCATATAAGTGATTTTCGATTTCTCTTTTTCGCTTGTTCTTTTCATCCGGGGATAGTACCGGAATTAGATTTTCCAATACGATAAGTTTCCCTTGAAAATATACGGATTGTTTTTCGCTTTGGTATGTAACAGATTGAACCATCGAAAACCTCCACTTTTCAGTACGGATGAACAGCGGCCAGCTTCCCTCTTGTCTGCTGGGGAAACCTAAAAAAGCGGCTCCCTGGAAGGAACTGCCCTTTGAGCTTTCCCCAGCCTCGGGCCACGTTGGCCCGAAGCTAATAATCGCCGTTATAATATTTCTGTTCAGCCTCGTTGAGTGTGTATAAGTCAAACACTCCATAAAGCTGATTTACTACACGGCTAATATCTTTATGGGTGAATCCACAGTCCTGCATGGCCATAATCACATAGCCCCGGCAGGCGTCATTACTCCATATATTCAGCGTTAATTCTGGACTAGATATATTTTCCTTCATAAAATTCTCCTGTTCATAGAAAAATATGGGGCCCAGCCAGAACGGTTGCCCTATCATCAGACAGTAATAGAGGAAGGGCCCCACAGGTTAGAAAGTTTTTTCAGATAGACCGGACGGACAGTTGGCTTTTTGTCCCATAGCATTTCAGCTCTCCCCATTCTGATGGCAAGGCGATCTCATTACCTGCGACGGCTCACGGTTCGCAACACCGCTGCACGCTCGGATTGTGACTAATCGCAAGTATCCGGGTTTTGTGTTTTGTCCGGCAGACCTGCCACAGTCTGCCTACGGCATGGGCCTGGTCGCTCTCTCTAGTGTAAAAATAGAGGTCATGGCGGGCCTGTCACTGGACACAAGCACCCTTCGTATCCGTCTATCTTTTATTCAGTTTTCAATCTGCGTGAGGCGTGTCCCGCTTCGGGCCAATGTGGCCCGAGGCTTTGACTGCCTCTCATAAGCCATTTCATTTTTGAGGCGAAATCGGTACACCTTATAAAAATTTTTTTAAAATTTTTTCCAAGTTCCGAAGGCCGCGCTCAATGGCGAGCCGCACGACCTTTTCATCCACACCCTCGGCCCGGGCAATGTCTTGTTTCGTCAAGCCGAGAATGAAATGAGCGTAAATGCGCTTTGCCTGTTTGTCGGGCAGTCGTGAGATGGCGGTATAGAGTTCTTGTATCGTCACTTTACGCTCATACAGTTCATAGGGAGAGAACGCAACGAAAAGCGCCTCATGCTCAATTCCATCATTCCGATCCAGGGAGTAATAGGCTTTGTGCCGGTATGTACGCAGACGGTAAGCGGCTTCCTTCCGGTCAAACTCCTTGAACATTTCAACAACATCTTCTGGTACTTCCATAAAGTAGTCTGACGTATAAAAAGGGTAATAGTCCCGTAAATTTATAATAGCCATATTGAACCTCCGCTTTGTTTTGTGATGGATGGACAACAAAACAGAAGCGGCGGGGAGCGTATATGTAGGCTGAAATTTCTGAAATTTTCAAAAAATAACAGTGAAAAATCTATAAAATAGTAAAGATGGCTACTCGTTCTAAAAAAGCCTCGACAGCTTATCTCAAGACTGGCTCTGTTTCGATAGCAAATCCTGAAATAAGGTGTCGAACATAAAAAAAGCTCAAACAAATAACAGCTTGTTTGAGCCTTAAAAAAGTTTAAATTGGAATAAAACTCCTCCCATCTAGGAGGAGGTAAAGCAAAAGGGGCGTTGCTTCATCTATTTTTTCTCAATAATCTAACTCATGTTATTAGCAACCTCCGCGTAAAAATCTCGTAGTTCTTTTATTATCATATAATGTATTTTTTGCAAAATTTGTCGTAGATAGGAGGCAAAAATAAAAAAATAGAGTAGAGGATATGTTAATGGTTAACGTACCTCTACTCTATCTAATTGTTACTAAAAATTTTCTTTTAAAAAGGTTGTTACAAAACAGACTCAATTTACTATATATAGTATATGTCAATTATTAAATCTACCATATACAGAACATTACTTTTCTCTTTGCAACAACCCTTTTAAATTGTATAATTGCTTTCACTTAATCAGCATTATTTTTTATCTGATTGAATAGCCATCCTATAATTCGAGCTATACAGTATAAAACACCAAGTCCAAGGACGGAGCATACAACTAGAAAAAATATAGACATTGCCGACATATTTACATCAACACCTTTTTGAATAGGACTCTACTTATATTATTCTTAATTTAATACGGTAGAAACTTCTCCATTAAAAACTTCCGTTCTTAAAGCGAAAGAAAGTGTTCCTACTCCGCCGACTACATTTGCTCTCATAGAGCCAGTCACTTCGGCCGCTTTGCTTGAGGTAGATGTTGCACGGCCAATGGCTAAACTTTCATCTTCAACCGTTCCGCCAACACAGTAGGTATTTAAATCACGTGCATTAGAAATTTTCCACTGGCTACCACTCTTTGATAAGTCAAATCTGTAATCCATACCTGCGACACCCCAAAATGCATCCGATTTCCACGTTCCTTCAGTAGCAGGATCACGAGTTAAAGGAGGCGTATAGCTAAGTGTCACTGTTACCGGCTGACCGTCCTTCTCGAAATGTAATGTTTCCGAATAGGGCTGGCTTTCGTCAAAATTATTCAGATCGACACTGAATGTTTGTCTCTGTTCTGGAGAATCAGCAGCAAGAGCACTAAATGCGCTACCAACTACCATGAGACTCAGCGCTACCAACAGACCCAATGCCTTTTTCAAACCTTTCTTCATAAATGACCTCCTTGAGACTTTACCATAGTAACAAACTCAGATTTTTTAGCGCCCACCATTATGTAAGGCACTATTCTCTCAAATTCTCCTCCTCTATAGCCCCAATGGTATCCCTCCCTTTACTAATCGGTTATGAGCTTTTTATAACTAACTGTAGTATACCACAGAATCCCTATATATGCAATATAATCTAAAAATGGTAAATAAAACTTAATAAATTGTTAATTATCAACATATATCGTATATTTTTCTGATATAAAAACCGGGTATTCAAGTTTTGTGTTTTGATGTTTGAGTTAAAACGATAAAAAGAAAGAGAACTTGTTGATATAAAAAAAATATCATTCTTTTTGCATAAACATATAAAAACTCGAAAAGCGATTGATAAATCACCGAAAATTTGTGGCGAATTTTCTTAATATAGATATTTTAAGGAGGTATTGCGTAAAACAATAGATGTTGTATAAACTCAATAATCTTTTTTGCAGTATATTGCTAAATAGCTAAATGGCAAGCAATGCCTCTGTGGCCACAAGTGGCACAAAGGCTGCTTGTTGGGGCTCGCCCCAAACCCATATCTTCGGGCCAACATGGCCCGAAGTGTCAGCGTCGCTTTGCTCCTTATTTTCA
>DXUR01000168.1 GCA_019417795.1 Clostridiales bacterium
TACCGAAGTAGGCCGTCACATACCAGTACTGCCGGAACAGCACCGGGAAAAAGGCCCGCAGCACCCGGTCACCGTTGACGCTGCCGGGCATCAAACATGCAAATACCGCCGTGATGCCCAGCGTGTAGAACGCCACCCGCAGCCACAGGGCCAGCGCGCCGCTGTACCGGAAGCGCCGCTGAACGCCTACATATCCGGAGATCAGTCCGTAACAGTTGACGGCGCAGTAGGCGGCAGTCTCCAGCAGCCGTGCGGTCCCCTGCCCCGCAGACAGGGGCGCCGCGGCAGCCAGAACGCCGCCCTTATTCAGAATATGGAGAATGACCACCATCCACATGGCGGTCATCCGCAGCAGGTCGATCCCCCGGTTGCGCTGTTCCATGGCGTCTCCTTGTGTAAAAAAGCAGAACGGAGGCGGTCTGTGCCGCATCCGCTCTGCCGGTTTGTTGAGATGCTTACTGGGAGATCTCTTCCCGCGCGAAGCTGCCCAGAATTCCGTTGATAAATTTCACGGTTTCCGGCGTCTCGTATTTTTTGGCGATCTCCACCGCTTCGTTGATGGCGGCGCCATTGGGAATGTCCTGCATGTAGAGGATCTCGTACATGGCTACCCGCATGATGGCGGAGGCCACCAGAGGAATGCGGGAGAACTTCCAGTTCTTGGCATACTTGGCGATATAGCCGTCCAGCTCGGCGGCGTGTTCATTCACGCCGGTCACCAGGCGGGTGATATACGCCACCTGCTTGGCGTTGGGCGCTTCTGTATACAGGGAGTCTTCCTCCGCCAGTTCGGCGAACGCCTCGCTGGTCAGCCGCTCCTGCAGCAGTTCTTCCACGGTTTTATCCGTGAAGCTCAATTCGTAGGAAAGATGCGCGGCAATTTCCCGTGCGGTATTCCGTGTCATAGCTTCTCTCGTCCTTTTCTCTCTTGTTCAGTCTGGTGATCAGGCCAGGGTCACGCCGCCCACATGGATGTTCACCGTTTCCACGGTGCAGCCGGTCATTGCGCTGACTGCGGAGGCCACAGCCTTCTGGGCATTCTCTGCCACCTCGGGGATGGCGTGGCCGTATGCCACCGTCAGGTAGATATCCAGCACCAGACCGGTCTCGGTCATTTCGATCTTTACGCCCTTGGCGTTCTTCTGAGCGCCCTTCTTGTTGGTCACCAGATCCGCAACGCTGGTACCCAGATTCCCCATCATGCCGGAAACGCCTTCCACCTCCCGGACGGCGCCCACCGCGATGGCGGCGATGACCTCCTCGGAAATGTGGATGCTTCCCTGCTCGTCGGAAAGCGTCATATAACCCTTATTTTCAGCCATTGTGATTCTCCTTTTTGTATCTTGGCGGCGAACTTCATTTCTAATGTGTTATTCTACCATGCAATTCCGAAAATTACAACAGCTAATTTGATGCCATGATCCGAATGGCGCTGGCGGCATAGCCGGTCTCAGTCATGGCGATGTCCGTGATCTTGGCTACATCCGTGGAATTCAGCGTTCCGTCCGCCGTGGATACAACGATGCTCAGGGAATCATCCCCCATAAAGGCCACGCAGTCGGTGTACCCCTTGGCCGTCACCAGATTTTCGATCTGGGCTTCCTTCAGCGTGTAGGACGCCAGCACCTGAATACTCTCCGACGCCTGGTTTGCCACCTCTTTGTCCGCGTCCTCCTGCTTGGCGGCATCCTCAAGGAGAGAAATGGCGCTGTCCCGCGCCTGCTGCCGGGTAAGCCGGGCGGAGGCGAAGTAATCGTCCCCCTCGTAGACGGTGTCCTCCGCCAGCTCTGTTCCCTCCTGACCGGAGACCAGCGTGGCCTCTCCCAGAATTTTCGTTCCTGTCTCCTCTGCCTGCTGGAGGGCCTCCTGCGTGGAGTATTTCCAGTTCAGCCCCACAGCCGCGCACACCAGCACCGCCATGGTGCCTACCACAAGATTCCGCTTTGCGTTTCCGCTCATAGCTTTGTTCCTCCTCCAAATGATCACTGACACTTTGCCACGGTGACGCGGTCGCTGGACAGTCCGGTCAAGGCGGACACCGCCTCGGTGACTGCCAGCTTCACGTCGGCCCGGTCGCCCCCCTGACAGACCACCAGCGCCCCCCGATAGGTGGGATACGCCGTCCGGGTCACAACGGTCTCCTCCCGGTCCCCGCCGTCCAGCAGGACCGGCTCCGAGGTCCGGGAATAGTCCTCCGGTGCCGCCGCGCTGCCGCTGTACCGCAGCTCCGTATTCTGGGCCAGCTGCCGTTCTCCATCGGTATCCACCGTCAGCAGCACCCGCACGGTCCCTACGCCCTGTATCTGCCCCAAAATTTCCTCCAAGTCCTTTCGCAGCGTCTCCGCGGCTGTATAGGCCGGTGGCGCTTCGCTCTGACCAGTCTGTGCCGTGTGCCCGCTCCCACCGGGCCATAACAGCAGCCCAGCGCCGATCAGCAAGATCAGTGCCGCGTATTTGTATCGGTCCCATAGCTTCCGCACTCCTTCAGTTTTCATTCCACACCTGTCTTTCCGCCGGGACGCCCAGCTCCGTTTCCAGCCACCGGGACAGCACTTCGGACCTCGGCCCCGTCAGTTCCACAGAAACGGGGACGGGAACGCCGCTGCCGTCCGGCTCCACGGTGACTTGCACCCGGAGCGTCAGGCCCATATCAGCCGCCTTGTCCGATATATATGATTCCAGTTCGGCTTCTATGAGTCCCACCAGCTCTTTCTGCCCCTCTTGCTCCAATTCTGCCTGCCGCTGCTCCACCGTCTGCCGGTAGGCGTCCAGATTCAGAGAGACGGCGGACAGGTCCACACTCCCAAGGGGCCGCAAAAGCACGGCCAGCAGGAGCAGTCCCCCCACAAAGGAGGTGATCTCCCGGAGACTGCCCTTGGGCGTCAGCATTTGTATCACGGATAGCAGCAGCGTCACGGACACCACCGCCGTCAGCCATGCCCGGGCCGCCGCCATCATGATGTCACCACAGCTGCGGAGGCCAGAATGGACACCAGCAGTACCAGCGCGCAGCTTCCCACCATGCCCAGGATCAGACCGAAGGCGCCGCCAAGGCCGCCGATCAGTCCGCACAGCTCCGTATCTCCGATGACGGAGGCCAAAAAAGCCGTCAGCTTGTAGAGAAGGTACTGGATCCCCAGCTGCAAAAAGGGATAGGCACACAGGGCCAGCACCCCCAGCAGGCCGAACACGCCGATGGCTCCCTTCAAAAGCCCCGCCCCGGCCAGCACGGTTTCCGATGCCTCCGCGATGATGCCCCCCACCACGGGGATCATGCCGGAAATGGCGGTTTTCGTCACCCGCACTCTGGCGCTGTCCACCGTTCCTGCGAAAATGCCGCCTACAGTGAGGTAGAGGGTAAAGGCCAGCAGTGCGGCGGTCAGCAGCTTGGTGCAGACGGTTTTCAGCAGCTCCGCCACCGCCGTCAGCCGCTTGTCCGCAAGGCAGCAGCCAGCCGCCAGCGCCCCGGCGTAGAGATAGACCATGGGCATCAGCAGTCCGTGAATCAGCCCCAGCAGCAGGTCCGCGAAAAACACCGTGGCGATCTGCCGCAGTGTCGCGCCCACGGCCCCGCCGGAGATGGCGGAAACGGCGGCCAGCGTGGGAAGGAGCGCCTTGGAAAAGGTGTTCATCTGCTCCATGACCGCAGTCCCCGCCCCCATCAGACTGTCCAGACTGCCTGCCGTCAGAGCGGTGACGGCCAGCCCACCCGCCATAGGCAGAAACCGGCTCTCGTCTCCCACACCCTTTTGAAAGCCGCTGACCAATCCGCACAGCACCGCCACCAGCAGCACTGATACCGCCCCACGGGTCTGACGCCGCAAAACGGTGTTCACGTCTTTTCGGAGGTGGTTCCAGATGGCGCAAAGCCCCTCCGGAAAGCTGTTTACGTCCCAGTGGTCCACATCCTTCAAAAGCTGACCGGCCTCTCGGGGCAGCGCCCGCTCCACCTCCGGCGGCAGCTCCGCACTCCGGACCGGGAGCGTCAGCAGCAGGAGGGCCAGTCCCAAAAAGCAGCAGATTTTCAAGCGTTTCATCATCTCAGCTCCGTTATCAGTTCCAGCACCGCCCGCAGCAGGGGCAGCGCCGTCAAAAGGGCGCAGACCGTCCCGGCAAATTCCAGTGCGGCGGCCAGTGCGCTTTCCCCGGCATCCCGGCACAGTCCGCCGCCCACTTTCACCACAAGGGCGATGCCCACCGTCTTATAGAGGGGCGTCAGCAGCGTCCGGGAGACACCGCTCTGCTCCGCCAGCCGTTCCAGAAACCGCAGTAATTCCGTCAGTGGCTCCGCTAAGGCCAGCAAAACCGCCGCTGCCGCTGCCAATGCCAGCAAAAGCGTGATCTCCGGGTTGCTCCGGCGGAGGACAAGTCCCAGCAGGGCCGCGATCACGCAGAGCGCCGCCGCCTGGGTCACCAGCGCCATCTCAGAGATCAAATAGGGTCTTGATGAGCTGGAACAGTCCGCTGATCTCCTGCACCAAGATCATCATGACCACCACAAGACCCGCCAAGGTGGTCATCATGGCCTGCTCCTCCCGGCCGGAGCGGACCAGAAGCTGGTTCAGCACCGCGACCAAGATCCCCACAGCGGCAATTTTGAAAATCAGATCTACATCCATTGTTCCTTCCTCAAATCAGTAAGATCACCAGCAGCGCCGCGGCGGAAAAACAAAGGGCCGCCGTGCGTTTTTCCTCCTCCGGGCGCTGTTTTTCCAGTTGTGACAAGCTGTTTTGCAGCTCTTTCCTTGCAAGCAATATACCTTTACATGCACTCGTTTCATCGCCTTGCAAGGCTTTGACCAGTTCAGACAAGGCCCGCTTGTCCGTTTCCGACACCGGAAGGCAGGAGACTGTCTGACACCAGACGGTTTCCGGAGATCTCCCAGCCGCCAACGCCGCCGCACTTCTCTCGAACAGCTGGGAAACCTCATGGCAGCGGCCCCGCGCCGCCTGTCGGAACAGCGGCAGCAGCGGCGTCCGGTTCAGTCGGATGGCCGTTTCCATGCGCTCCAATGTCGACGCCAATTCCGCCACGATCTGCCGCCGTCGCCGTTGCTCCTGCCTTTGCAGCCACCAGACGCTCCCTCCCGCGAACAACACGCACAGACTGCCCACCAGTTTTATCACGGCAGATTCTCCACGGCGTACAGCCGCCCCTCCGGACCTGTTCGGATCAGCACCGCCTGACGGAACACCCGCCCGGCCAGCAGTTCCTGATACAAGGGCTTGGCCTGTAACTCCTCCACGTTGGCGGCGTGGATGGTGGCCAGCAACGCCACGCCGCAGCCCGCCGCCTGCGAGATGGCTCGCAGATCCTCCCGGACGGTGATCTCGTCCACGGCGATAATCTGCGGATTCATAGCCCGCAGCGCCATGGGGATCGCCAGTGCCTTGGGACAGCCGCTGAGAACGTCCGTCCGGGGGCCTACATCCATCTGAGGCTGGCCCCGATACATGACGGCGATCTCCTCCCGCTCGTCGATGAGGGTGATCCGCTGGGGCGGGACGCCCTCCCCTTGAGACAACTGCCGCACCAGATCCCGCAGCAGCGTGGTCTTGCCGCCTCCCGGTGGGGACAGCAGCAGGGTACTGACGAACCGCCCGTCCCGGAACAGCCGGGGGGCCACGGCCTGCGCGATGCCCTTCTGCTCCCTGGAAATGCGGATCACAGCGGAGGAGATCTGTTTCAGATTGGTAACCTCCCCGTCCTTCACCACAGCGGAGCCGCAAAGTCCCACCCGGAAGCCACCCCGCACCGGAAGAAACCCCTGCCGTAGTGTTTCGATGGAGGCGTAGCGGGAAAATTCAGCGGCGATGTCGCACAAGGTCTCCAATTCCTCCGTGGTGACGATGGCCTCCAGCGACCGCTCTCCCTCCGGCAGCAGCACCGACAGACAGTGCCCCGCCCGCAGCCGGAATTCCTCCGCCCGTTTCTTGTCCGTCTCCGGCAGCTCCATGGCGATCCGCCGCAGGCGGCTGGGCAGGATGGCCGCCGCCAGTTCATAGCGCGTCTCACATTCTCTTCGTTCCAAGGGTCGTCCCTCCTTTTGTTGTTGCTCCAGTGTATGACGGCCCCCGCCCGGATATGCCAGATGAAAAAAGCGTGGGTCCCCCGCTTTTCAGCGTGTCGAAAAAGTCTTTTCGCCCCGCTGAACAAGTTTTCAGAACTTCATAAAAGTTCTGAAAACTAAGGATTTCAATGGCGCAGGACACCCTTCTTGGGTTTCCCGCGCACACCCTTCCTT
>DXUR01000169.1 GCA_019417795.1 Clostridiales bacterium
GCTGACCAGTCTGGCCCCCATCCCCGTTGCTACGCTTTCCAACCGGGAGCTTGGCGGCACCGGGCAGAACTATATCAAGTCCTTGTTTGCCGTGGGCTTTCAAGGGCTGCTGATCCTTGTATGTGTTGCAATTTACGCAGTGCTCATTCAAGGCATCGCAACAAGCGGCGATCCCATTGGGGCGATTTGGGGAACTGTGGGCTACACGGTTCTGCTTTGCTTCATGCTCTTTAAGACCGGGAGCATTGCCCAGCGTATCTTTGGCGCTCATTAACAGGAGGTGGTGCTTATGCCGAGAAGATACGGGGCAGACGGAACGCGCTTATGGAATGGAAAAACGCCGGAGGAGTTTACTGAGGCAGACGCTTACCGCTTTATGGCGGAAACAGAGGCCGTCCTGCAAAGAAAAGAGTTGATGGACGACCCCGCCCAGCCTGCTCCGGCAAGCGGAAAGGAGGAATTTTATCTGAGTAAGAAAGACGATGTATTGCTGACCCCGGAGCAGATTGCTGCGGAGGAACGGCGCTGGCTGTTTGATGCTCCCATCGCGGAGCTTGCAGAAGTCAAGGGCGTTAGCATTGATGAGGCAGTAAAAATGCGGACAGATGCTGTCTTGCAGGAGGCGGTTGTTCCGATCACGGTATCTGTCCGTCCGATTGAGCCGCAGGGTAAACTGATCGGCTTCGCCAGCGTCAATTTTGGCGGTGTGGTCATCGACGATTTTAAGGTTGTGGACGGGAAAAACGGAATTTTTCTCGGAGCTCCCTCTAAACCCGATCCTGCCAGCCGGACGGGATACCGGGCTACGGTTCGGATTCCTGACCGAGCCACACAGGAACGGATCAATGCGGCTGGTGTGGAGGCGTATCATGCGGCGGTGGAACAGCTTGTTGCACGGGCCCAGGCGGTACGGCCTGCCCCGATCAAGGAGCAGATGGCCGAGGCTGCAAAGCAAGCGGGAAAAGAAAACGCTGCCCGGCCTGCGCCTGCCAAGGCAAAGGAGGCCCGTAATGACCGATAGCCGCACTTTGGGACAAAGTGTCCCGAAGGAGGGCTTGTTTCTCTTGGACGGCATCGAGGGCCTGCGCTCCCTGCCCAAACATAGCGTGGATATGCTGTTGACTGATCCGCCTTACGGCACAACCCGGAATTATTGGGATGTGCCCCTGCCGCTCCCGGAGCTGTGGGAGGCGGTGAAATGGGCGGTCAAGCCGAATGGCGCAGTGCTGTTTTTCGCACAGTGCCCCTTTGACAAGGTGCTGGGCGCATCCAACCTCGCCATGCTCCGCTATGAGTGGATTTGGTACAAAGAGCGCGGAACGGGCTTTCTCAATGCAAACCGGGCTCCACTGAAGAAGTCCGAGAACATCTTGGTGTTTTACCAAAAGTCCCCGGTCTACAATCCACAGTTTACTTACGGCAAGCCATATACCCGTGTTCATTCCCGAAGCGGTACAAGCTCCAACTATGGGAAATTTGAACGGCAGGGCTCAGAGTCCAACGATGGCCGCCGCTATCCCGGAAATGTGCTTTTTGTGCCTACGGTGTCCGGCGGCATCCATCCCACACAGAAGCCCGTGGAGCTTTGTGAGTATCTGATCCGCACCTATACCCGCCCCGGCGAATTGGTCGCGGACATTTGCGCGGGCTCCGGCACAACCGCGATTGCAGCTATCAACACAGAACGTCGCTTTGTATGCTTTGAAACGGCCCCGGCCTTTTATGCCGCAGCCAGTGAGCGTATTCGTGCGGCGCAGGCAGTAAAAAGTTCTGGCGAGAAAGGAGTGTAATTATCCAGCAGTATTCTATCATTTACGCCGATCCCCCTTGGCGCTACTCGGCTAAGAAAGTACAGGGCGCGGCGGAAAATCATTATCCCACTATGAGCATTGAGGATTTATGTGCGTTGCCTGTGGCTGATCTTGCAGCCCCGGACAGCGCACTCTTTTTATGGGCCACTTTCCCGCAGCTCCCGGAGGCGCTCCGGCTGATCGAGGCTTGGGGCTTCACCTATAAATCCGTTGCTTTCGTCTGGCTGAAAAAGAACAAGAAGGCGGATAGCTGGTTTTATGGCCTTGGCTTCTGGACAAGGGGCAATGCAGAAATCTGCCTGCTGGCAACCAAGGGCCACCCGAAGCGGCAGGCTGCCAACATCCATCAATTTATCGTTTCCCCGATTGAGGCCCACAGCAAAAAGCCGGACGAGGCCCGCGACAAAATTATTTCCCTGATGGGCGATCTGCCCCGCGTGGAGCTCTTTGCCAGGCAGACCCCGCCCGGCTGGGCTGTATGGGGAAATGAAGTAACACCAACCATCCCGGACTTTGGGACACATTGTCCCGAAGTGCAGAAAGGAGTGTGATCTATGCCCTATGTAAACGTACCAAACGATTTATCCAAAATCAAAACAAAGATGGCTTTCAACCTCACCAAACGCCAGCTTGTCTGCTTCGGCAGCGCGGGCGCAGTGGGGATTCCGGCCTATCTGCTGACCCGTGGCACCCTCGGCAATACCGGGGCGATGTTTCTCATGCTGGGAATTATGCTCCCGGCGTTCCTGCTGGCCATGTATGAAAAGGACGGCTTACCCTTTGAAAAGGTGGTGCGGAATATCATCCGGGCCAAGTTTCTAAGGCCGGGGATCAGGGCCTACCGAACCGAAAACATTTATGCGCCCTTTGCCGGGCCGGGCGCTGGAAAGGAGGATGTGATTGAAAAACACAAAGAAAAAAAACGGAGCCGCCGCCAAGGGTAAAGGCCGGGCGACCCTGTCTGCTCAGCAGACAATCCCGTATCTGTCCATGCACCCGGACGGTGTGTGCAAGCTCCCGGGCGGGCTCTATACAAAAACCGTGGAATATGAGGACATCAATTACTCCGTGGCATCCACCGAGGATCAGACCGCCATATTCAGCGGATGGAGCTCATTTCTCAACTACTTTGACAGTTCGCTGCCGTTCCAGCTTTCCTTTATCAACCGTCGTTCCCATTCCCGCAGCCGCTATCAAGTCAATATCCCGAAAGCGGATGACAACTATAACAGCGTCCGGGATGAGTTTACCGGGATGCTGAAAAATCAGATTGCCAAAAGCAATAACGGCATTGAACGCTCAAAATACATCACCTTTGGCATACCCGCCGAGGGGATTGCGGAGGCACGGCCCCGTCTGGAGCGTGTGGAGGCTGATGTCATGGGAAACTTTAAGCGGCTGGGCGTTCCCTCGGAGCCTATGGACGGGCGGGCCCGCCTTGCGCTGCTTCATAGCCAGATGCATCCGGGGAGCCGCGAGGCGTTCCGCTTTTCGTGGAAAGACATCCCGCAGACCGGGCTCGGCACAAAAGACTTTATTGCCCCGGACAGTCTCGACTTCCGCCAGTCCCGCACATTCCGCATCGGCCAGTATTGGGGCGCGGTGTCCTACTTACAGATTATGGCATCGGAGCTTTCGGATAAGTTGCTGGCGGAAATCTTGGAGCTGGATGCGGAAATGACCGTGACCATGCACATTCAGACCGTGGATCAGCTCAAGGCAATTAAGACCATCAAGGGGAAAATCTCGGACATCGGAAAAATGAAAGTGGAGGAACAGAGAAAGGCTGTGCGCTCCGGCTATGACCCGGATATTCTTCCCCCTGACCTGATTACATTCAGCAAGGACGCAGCGGAGCTTCTGGCTGATTTGCAATCCCGCAATGAGCGAATGTTTCTGCTGACCTTTACGGTGGTAAACCTTGCCCCTACTCGCCAGCGGCTGGAAAACGATGTGTTTACCGTGGGCGGCATCGCGCAGAAATACAACTGCGCTCTGCGCCGTCTGGACTGGCAACAGGAACAGGGCTTTGTTTCCTCGTTGGCCCTTGGTTACAACGAGGTAGAAATCCAGCGCGGTATGACCACCAGCTCCACAGCCATCTTTATTCCTTTTATGACAAGGGAGCTCCGCATGGCTGGGCAGGCCCTCTACTATGGCATGAACGCACTTTCTCACAATGTCATCATGGCTGACCGCAAAAAGCTGAAATCGGCAAACGGGATGTATTTGGGCTCTACGGGCTCCGGCAAGAGCTTTGCCGCAAAGCGCGAGCTCTTGAATGTGTTTCTCACCATCCCGCAGGATCGGATCATCGTGGTTGACCCGATGGGCGAATACGCGCCGCTGGTGCGAAGGCTGGGCGGCCAGGTGATCGAGATTGCCCCGGACAGCCCGCACCACCTCAATCCGATGGATGTGGAGCTCAATATGGCTGCCGGAGAAAGCCCGCTTTCCATGAAGGCGGATTTTCTTTTGTCCCTGTGCGAGCTGGTGGTCGGCGGCAAGGAAGGCTTGCAGCCCATTGAAAAGACGGTCATTGACCGCTGTGTGCGTTTGGTGTACCGGGAACAGGCGCTCGGACTGGAAACTGCAAAAACACCGCTGTTGCAGGATTTGTACGAAGAGCTCTTACGCCAGCCGGAGCCCGAAGCCCGGCGCGTGGCAACTGCCTTAGAGCTTTATTGCACAGGCTCCCTCAATCTCTTTAACCATCCTACCAACGTCAAGACGGACAGCCGTGTGGTGTGCATCGTTCTGAAAAACATGGGCGAAAACCTTAGAAAGATTGCAATGCACATCACAAATGAGTTTGTTTCGCAGGCGGTGGATCAGAACTTCCACGAGGGTGCGGCGACTTGGTGCTACTTTGACGAGTTTCATATTCTGCTCCGCGATCCGCTGACAGCCAGCTACTTTGTGGCAGTCTGGAAAATGCTGCGTAAAAAAGGATGTGTGCCGTCTGCTTTGACGCAGAACGTCAAAGACCTTTTGGCCAGCCGGGAAATCGAGAACATTCTGGACAACACGGATTTTATGATTCTGCTTTCGCAGGCGCAGAGTGACCGTACCATTCTGGCAAAACAGCTCGGTATTTCCGAGCATCAGCTTTCCTATATCACACACAGCAATTCCGGCGAGGGGCTGTTGTTCTATGGAAATGTAACCATTCCGTTTGTGGATCGGTTCCCTCGCGGAGAAATCTATGACCTGCTGACTACCCGCCCGGAGGATATGAAGAATGAAACGAAAAACGAATAAAACCAAGGAGGAGGCTTGGTCGCAGACCGCCCACGCCCCTGACGGGGAACAGCCCGGGCCGGAGGCTTCCGACACTTCGGGACAAAGTGTCCCGAAGTCCAAGTTCCGCAAAAAGAGCCAGCAGGAACAGGCTGCGGCGGCAAAGCTCCACATGGAGTCCCAAGGCGAAAAACTGGAACAGGCCCGGGAGAAGCTGGCAAAGCAAAAGCCGCCGAAAAAGCCCGGCCCGGTAAAACGCATAGGCCGTGTTGCCAGCGGTTCCGTTCACAGCTTCGTGCATGGCAAGATTTTTGAAGTGGAACAGGAAAATGTCGGCACGGAAGGCGCACACCGTTCTGAGCTTGTGGGAGAAACCGCGCTGCGGCATGGCTCCCGCTTTGTGCGCCGTAAAGTCCGGGAACATCCGGCAAAAGTGGTACGCAAGGCCGAGGCCCGCTATACCAAGTACACGGCGGACTACCATTTTCACACCGCCGCACAGGAGCACCCGGAGCTGACGAAAAATGCCCTTACCCGCTACTGGCAAAAGCAACGGCTTCGCAGGCAATACCGCAAGCAGGCAAAGGAGGCTGCAAAGCAGGGCGCGGCTGCGGCTGGGAAAACTGCCACAGCCACAGAACGCCTGACCGCCCGGGCAGTGGAATTTGTCAAAAGTCATCCCGCAGGTGCCGTGGTTGCGGTGCTCTGTGTGTTACTCCTGTTTGCTATGCAGTCCTGTTCCTCTACCATGCTTATGCTGGGGAACGCCGGGGCCGGTGCATTAGGGGCCAGCACCTATCCTTGCGAGGATCGGGATATGCTGGCCGCCGAAGCTGCCTACTGTGCGCTGGAAGATGATTTGCAGCATTATCTGGACACCTATGAAAGCACCCATGACTATGACGAATACCACTTCGATCTGGACGAAATCGAACATGACCCCTATGTGCTGCTTTCTCTTTTGTGTGCGCTCCATGAGGGACAATGGACAATAGATGAGGTACAGGGAACGCTGCAAATGTTGTTTGATCGCCAGTACATTCTCACGGAGGATGTGGTGGTGGAAACCCGGTATCGCACAGAAACCGACACATGGACGGACGAGGACGGCAACTCCCATACAGACACCTATCAGGTGCCTTACGATTATTACATCTGTACGGTCACGTTGGAAAACT
>DXUR01000017.1 GCA_019417795.1 Clostridiales bacterium
TGCACCAGAAGGAGCAGAACAAACAGCACCCGGTCTACCGCCTGTTCAATACCCGAACCGGTACGATCCGCAAACATCACTGGCGGGGAAAACTCTCCGACGAACTAAGACAGGAGGCGCTCTATCTGGCGGGGAACTACCGGGACAAGGCGCTGATGGACAATGACTACGCCGCTGACGGGTATGCGCGGGACATGGAATTGGAACACATTTACGCGGAGGCGGAAAAGCGGCTGAAATGAGGAAGGGGCGTTCCTGTGGCGAAAAATATGTACACCGTTGCTAAGGACAGCCCCTGCAATGAAGCGCTGGCTTTGCGGATGCAGACAGGAGACAAGAATGCTGCGGAGTTGCTTATCTCACAGAACGAGGGCTACCTCACCGAACTGGCGTGGGCGTACACACCATGGTGTGAGACGGAGGACTTGAAGCAGGAGGCAGCGCTGGCGCTGCTGGACGCGGCAAGGCGCTTTGATCCCGCCTACGGAACAAAGCTGCTGACCTATGCGACGCTCGCGATAGAAGCGGCGCTGTCCGACTACGCCGCGCGGTATTCTACCTCTCTGTCCATTCCCGTCAGCCGGTACAATCAACTGCGCAGGGTGGCACACCTCTGCGCCGAGGCACAGGATGCCTCAGAGACGGAATTGACCAAGGCGGTATGCGAAAAGCTGAAGGTATCCTCCAAGGCAGCCGAGGCACTGTTGAAGGAATACCGGACGCTGTTTTGCGTCCGGCAGTTGGGTGACGATGTATTTTCCATCAGCTGCGGCGGTGATCCAGCCGTTACCTATGACCGCCTGATGCGCAGGACGCTGCTGATGCAGCGGATGGAGGAGGTGCTGACGCCCAGAGAGCTGAATCTGGTGCAAAGCTACCTCGGCATCGGTCAGCCGGACAAGGTCGGCATGACCTTTCAGGAGCTGGCGATCCGGCTCAATTACAACGGTCCCAGCGGTGTGGAGAAGGCGTACAAAGCCGCGCTCCGGAAGCTGAAAAAGGACTTGTACGGCGGCGCCTACGGCCGGTGGCTCTCCGCACAGAAAGCTATTAACAAGGCCAGAGTAGAAGCGGAAGCTGATCCTGGGCATTACACAACTCCTCAGACCACATGGTTGGATGAAAAGGAACTGATGGAGCGGTTTATCTGCGAGGTCGTTTCGCTGATCCGTGTTCATGAGATTTTCAGTGACGCATTGGAGAATATTGCTGCAAAAATTTTTGAGGAGTCTTGAAAACTGTAGCAAACTCATTTCGGACGGCAAACAATTCTCAATACGGGCGATTGGTGCCAAAGTTGAAGTCAAAACACCAGTGATAAAGAACATCGACCGTGAGTATATACGGAGCATCCCAACACGAGCAATGGTAGATGTTGACAAGAACAATTACGATAGTGCTACGTCATAATATATCACGTTGCGACGCCAGCCACATTTGTTTTCGATGTAGTCAGTCATACCCACTACATCAATGTTGTAGTTTCTCGCATTTTCAGCGTTTCTATCAATGGTTGTTATACTGTCTATTCCGAGTTCCCGCTTTAGAAGGGCTCCAATGTTTTCGGTGTATCCTTCCATCTGCTTGGCTTCATCAGGATACAATTCGCTATACAGCTTCTTGTTTTCCGAATATGGTATCCAGAAGCTTTCTTTTCAGGGTGTTCGGGTAGTTTCTCATCGGCGTGGTCTCCTTGAAATTCCTCTCAAGGCGAAGCTTCCGATTTTTTCAAATTGTCAAGTGTTTTTTTGCAAAAATAATCCAGACCGCCCTATCGGCGGTCTGGATTATTGCTTATCTTAATGAGATTACGGATAAGCCAGAGGTTTTGATTTTAAGCCTTGCCGCCGTTATGCAGTCTTCATATTTTGACTATTACCATTTAACGGCTGGTAAAAGAAGGCTGTGGGCCACCCAGATGGGCTCCGCTTTCTGGATCAGCTCCGTGGTCGGAGGCCACCACAATCTCATGCTCAGACGCCAACAGCCGGGAGAGCACCCTATCATCGACCCGGCGCAGGAAAGTCTCCTTTTCCGCCGAATCGTGGCGATGGGCCGCTTCATCCGCCCCGTTGATATGCAGCAGCACAAAGGGGCAGCGTTCCGCCGCTCGCAGGGCTGCCTCTGTCTTGGCGTCCAGATCCGTATCCACATCGCCAGTAGCCCCCTTTACCGGGAAAAGCTCCATGTGCAGCAGCCGGGCAATCCCCTTTACCAACTCCTTGCCGCAGATCACGGCGCTCTTCTGGGGAAATGGCGGCAGTGCTACCGGAACAGACTGTCCCCACAGAAGCATACATCGTTCTTTCGTCAGCAGTCTTTCAAAGGCATGGCGCAGTACCAAGCTTCCCTGCGGGCACAGTGCCCGCTGCCCGCCGGAAGGAATCTGCGTTACAATGTTATTCACAGTATGCGCCATGTGGGGAAATACCAGCAGTGCCTGATAGCCGCCCAGCCGGTAATAGGTAAATGCAGGATCCTCTACCTTTGCCGGGGCACAGCAAGGCATGGTACAGCAGCCCTCTCCATCCAGCGTGTAGCAGCTGCCCCGCAGTAGCAGGTCATCGGGCCGGACGGGGATTCCGGCCCCCAGCGCCTCTACATAGCCTCGGAGATGTACCGGCAGATCCGTTACCCCCAACAGGCGCAGTACGCAGTGCAGTGTTTCCGGTGGGAAGCTGCCGCAGGTATCCACATACCGCACCGAACCCATGGACGCCAGATGACCATATCGCTCCACCTGAAAGTGGGGATCCGTCATGCCGTCAATCACGCATAATATCCTGCTCAGGTCTCTCCCCCTTTTTCCATCGGAACTTGTTTCGTTATACTTCCCGGCGCAGCACCCGGTAGACAAAGGACATATCCAGTCCGCCGCGTACCACGTCCGCCAGCAGGTCGTACTGCCGTTCCTTGTAGCCGCAGGCGTCAAAGGTTGCCAGCGCGTCAAAAGACACACCCTTTCTGGCGCACAGTGCTTTCAGGATCGTATCCGTGATGCCCGGCGCATCAAAAATGCCGTGGACATAGCTGCCGTATACGTTTCTGCTGCCGGTGAGGGCGGGCATCTGCTGCTGACTGCGGCCCATGTGGATCTCGTACCCCTCGTAGGCGAGTCCGTTCAGGCCGGAGAGCATTCCCTCCACACCGTAAAAGACGCCTCGCGTCTGGGTCTGCACCTTTTCACCCCGAAATTCGGTGTCCATCTCCAGCAGACCCAAACCGTTGATCTCCGTGACACCGGCGGCCTCCACATGCTCCGGGTCGGACACGGTGCGCCCCAGCATCTGATAGCCGCCGCAGATGCCGAAAACCAGCGTGCCGGCGTCAGCCGCCTTCAAAATGGCCGCCTCCAGACCGGACTGCCGCAGCCACCGCAGGTCGGCAATGGTGCTCTTGGTACCCGGCAGCAGAATCATGTCCGGCTGGTGCAGGTCACTCACCTGATCCACATAGCGCAGCGACACGTTTCCGTAATGTTCGAAGGGGCTGAAATCCGTGAAATTGGAGATGCGCGGCACGCGGATTACCGCGATATCCAAGATCTTTCGCTCTTTGGAGCGGTCAAACCGCTCGGTCAGGCTGTCTTCATCGTCGATGTCTACGTGGGCGTAGGGGATGACCCCCGCCACCGGGATGCCGCACAGCTGCTCCAGCGTCTTCAGTCCCGGCTCCAGAATGGCCCGGTCACCCCGGAATTTGTTGACCACCACGCCCTTGATGCGGCGGCGCTCGTCCTCCTCCAGCAGTGCCACCGTACCGTAGAGCTGGGCGAACACGCCGCCCCGGTCGATGTCGCCTACCAGCAGCACCGGCGCGTCCACCAGCTTGGCAAGGCCCATATTGACGATATCATCCTGCTTGAGGTTGATCTCCGCAGGGCTGCCTGCCCCCTCAATGACGATCACGTCATACTCTGAGTTCAGACTGTTGTAGGCCTCCAGCACGGCGGGGATGTAGTCCCGCTTGCGGCGGAAGTACTCCATGGCCTGCATATTGCCCCGCACCTGTCCGTTGACGATGACCTGACTGCCCACGTCGGTGGTGGGCTTGAGCAGGATGGGATTCATGCGGGTGTCCGGCTCGATCCCGGCGGCCTCTGCCTGCACTACCTGCGCCCGGCCCATCTCGCCGCCGTCCTTGGTGATGAAGGAGTTCAGCGCCATGTTCTGGCTCTTGAACGGTGCCACACGGTAGCCGTCCTGCTTCAAAACGCGGCAGAGTCCCGCCGCCAGCAGGCTCTTTCCCGCATTGGACATGGTCCCCTGAATCATAATATTCATTGCCATAGTGATTTCTCCTTGCAGAATTGCCGGATGGCCGTTATCAATGCTTCATTTTCCCCGTGAGGCCTCACCGCAATGCGATACCACCCGTCACCCAGCCCGTTGTAATTCCCACAGCCACGGATGGCGATACCCTGCTGCAGCAGGCCCTCCCGCAGCCCCAGCGGCCCACGGAACAGCAGGTAATTGGCATGGGACGGGCATACCCAGAAGCCCAGCGCCGTCAGGTTATCCGTGAGCCACCGCCGCTCCGTGTGGACGAGGGACAGCGTCCTTTGCAGGAAGTCCCGCTCCGCCAGCGCCGCCACACCGGCACTCTGGGCCGGCGAGGACACGTTCCACGGCGGGGACGCAGCCGCCATGCGGCGCAGTAACGCATTGTCGGCGCACAGGCAGTACCCCAGCCGGATGCCCGCCATGCCGTAGCTCTTGGTAAAGGCCTTCAGGATCAGCAGCTCCGGGTGCGCCGTCAAAAGGGATTTGGCGCTGACACCGTCCTCCGTAAGATCGAGGAAGCACTCATCCAGAAACACCCGCGCACCCCACGCCGCACAGCCCTGCAGGATCTGCTCCAGCAGAGGGAGCGGGATCAGCCGCCCGGTGGGGTTGTTGGGGTTACAGAGGAATACCACCTCCGGTTTTTTTTCCTCTAAGAAGGACAGAAACCTCTCGTCCAAATCGAAATTCTGCGCCTGATGCAGGAAATACCGCTCTACGCGGCAACCCACCTGCGCCAGTCCCGCCCCATATTCCACAAAGGTGGGGGCCAGTTCCACCGCCGTCCGGGGCCGCAGTGCGGCGCAGTATGTGTAGATCAGGTCTGCCGCGCCGTTTCCGCAGAGAATATAGGACGCCGGCACCTGCTCATGGCCCGCGATAGCCTGCACCAGCCGGCGGCAGTAGGGGTCAGGGTAGCGGTGCAGCCGGGGCAGAGCCCGGCACACCGCCTCCAGTACGCCGGGAGGCGTACCCAGGGGGTTGGTGTTGGCGGAAAAATCCAGCGTGATACCGCCGCCGTATACATCGCCGCCGTGTTGATTTTTTGTTTGATACAGCATCTATGTCTCCTTCACAGTGCAAAGGGCAGCTTGACCCCGCAGCTCAAAAGCAGGGTGAGGATCGCTGTGACGGTCATCAGGCGGCACACGCGGGGGATGTCCTCGTGAGTGATCTCCCGCGATGCGTCGCCGATATACTCCTTTTTGTGCAGCACGCCGTGGTACCACGCATCCCCCGCCAGGCGCACGCCCAGCAGTCCCGCGCAGACGGATTCCGTCTGGGCTGAGTTGGGGCTGGCGTGCTTTCGACGGTCGCGGCGGAAGATCCGCCAGCCTGCCGCCGTATCCAGACCCATCAGGCCGCCCGCCGCCAGCATCAGAAGCGCCGACAGCCGCGCCGGGATGTAATTCACCACGTCGTCGGCCTTGGCGGGTACAAGACCGATGTTCTTATAGGGCGGCTCCACATACCCCAGCATGGAGTCCATGGTGTTCACTGCCTTGTAGAAAAATCCCAGCGGTGCGCCGCCGATGGCCAGAAACAGCAGCGGCGCCACCACGCCGTCGGAGGTGTTCTCCGCCACCGTTTCCACGGCGGCACGGGTCACGGCGGCATCGTCCAGCCGGTCGGTATCCCGCCCCACGATCATGGAAACAGCATGGCGGGAGGCGGCCAAATCCCCGCTTTCCAGCGCATCATAGACCTTCATGCTCTCGTCCCGCAGGGACTTGACGGCCAAGATCTGCCAGCACATCACGCTTTCCAGCGCCAGACGCAGCCACGGGCTGACCAGACCGCTCAGCCACAGCAGCAGAGCCGGGACGGCGGTGGATACGATGACCACCGCTCCCCACAGGATGGCGCCCGCCGCCCGCTCACCGGAGGGCGTTTTGGGGCATATGCACCGCAGCCCCCGCTCCAACACACTGATACATTTTCCAATCAGAACTACCGGATGGGGAAAGCCGTGGGGGTCGCCCACCAGAAGGTCTATGCAAAAGCCGATAACAAGTGCCGCAAGCGACCACATCATACCGTTTCTCCTCCGCCCTGCATCGTAAAAATATAAATGGGATTTTGTCCGCTCATCAGGTGGTAGCTTCCGGCTTTTCTGTCCCGCGCTGCTTGCAGGGACACCACCTCCGTCTCCGCAAAGGGGAATGCCGGCAGGCAGCCCGTCAGTTCAGCCACGGACTCCAGCGAAACGGCCGTGGCCACGATGCGGACATGAGGATTTTTTGCCAGCAGCAGCGCCACGATCTCGTGCATATTGCCGGCACTGCCGCCGATGAATGCGTGAGTGGGGGCTGGCAGACCGACGCAGGCCTCCGGCGCGCTGCCGCAGACCACCTGTAAGTTTTCCAATGCAAACCGATTACGGTTTTGCCCCAGTAGCGCTGCGGCATCCTCTCGCCGCTCTACGGCGCAGACAAGCCCTTGCTTTGCCTGTAAGGCCATTTCCACCGACACTGAGCCGGTACCGGCACCGATGTCCCAGCAGACGCTCCGCTCCGTCAGCCGCAGCTTGGACAGGCACACCGCCCGCACCTCGCTTTTCGTCATAGGCACCACCGGCATTCCCTCCGCACTGCGGAGAAAGGCGTCATCCGGCAGACCCGGTGTGACCACCGCGTCGGGTTGGGGGTTTTCGATAAGCGCCACGCTCAGGGGGGCATAGACACCATCCGTCAGCTCCGCCGCCGTGCCGCGCACGATGCGCTCATCCGGGTAGCCCAGCCGCTGGCCCACATACACAGAGACATGGCCCAGATCACCCTCTGTCAGCGTACGGCATAGATCGTTGATGCCGCGCTCGCCGCCTACCAGCGCAAAGAGGCGGCCATTTGCCCGCACCTCCGGCAGAATGTTGTGCTGCCGCCCGTGGAGACTCACCACCCGGACATCCTCATAGGAGGTCCGGAGCCGGGCGCACAGATAGGACAACGAGCTCAAACCCGGCAGCACCGCCGTGTCGCAGCCCTCCAGCAGGGGCAGCAGCTTTTTCGTGCCGCTGAAGAAGCCGGTGTCGCCGGACATGACCACCGCGAAGCGGTGGTACTCCCAGTGGGTGCGGATAAAGTCCGCAATATCCTGCGGCGCAATGGCGTCGCAGGTGTGCTGTCCCGGCCGTGCCACAGCCTCCAGCATCCGTTTTGCGCCGATGAGACAGTCCGCCGCCTCAATGGTTTCACTGACCTCACGGGTCATAGCCTCCCGGCTGCCGGGGCCGATGCCGACGATCCGCCCCGGCGGCCGGAGGGTGCAGCCAAACCGCTTACACAGCACATCCAGCACCGCCGCAAAGGGAAGACCCTCCCGCTGGGGCGGGCGGCCAATGACCACCAGACCTGCGCCCGCCTTCCGGGCGGCGGATGCCTTAGCGGGAAAGCCGCCGGCTTCGCCGCCGTCCTTGGTCACCATCCATGCGGCGTCGGCAAACCGCAGTGTGGCCAGATCCATCTCCTCGGAGAAAGGCCCCTGCATGGCGATGATATGGGCGGCCTTCAGCCCTGCTGCGCGGCAGGCCTCCAGCGAGGCATCCATGGGCAGCACCCGGGCGTATACCCGCTGGGTAAAATCGGGGATGGCGCTGTACGCCGCCAGTTCCTTACTGCCGGTGGTCAGCAGGATATTGCCCCGCGTACTCTCCAGAAATGCGGCGGCCGCCGCCGCATTCTCCACGCAGACCACATCCTCCGTCTGTTCGGAGGATTGCCGCAGCAGACGCAGATACTCCGTCTCCGTTTCCCGACAGGCTGTGCAGATGCTCTCGGTGATGGAGGTGGCATAGGGGTGGGTAGCGTCGATGACCAGATCGAACCGGGTCTCTTGCAGCATCCGGATGATGTCCTCCACCGGGATACGCCCCGCCAGAACCGTAATGTTTTCCGCCTCCGGCAGCAGCGTTTCACCGTACTCCGTGGCCACGCATACCGTAGCCTGCACCGGCTGTCCGGCCAGGAATTCCACCAGTTCCCGGCCCTCCGTGGTGCCGGCAAACACGCAGATATTACACATTGCGGTATCCTCTGGGTGTGACCAGTTGACCGGCCACCGTTTTGACGGCGGCGCTGCCGATCAGCACGGTGCAGAACATATCCACCTCCGCCTCCCGCAGCTCTGCCAGCGTCAGGATGCGGCTGCTCTGCCCCTCACGGCCAATATTGCGCACGATGCCGCACAGCCGCTCTCCCGGCAGACGGCGCAGCAGGATATCGCAGGCCCGCTTCAGGTGGTCGGGTCTGCCGTGGCTGGCGGGGTTGTACAGGGCGATGGTCAGATCCGCCGCCGCCGCGCAGTCCAGCCGCTTTTCGATGGTTTCCCACGGCGTCAGCCGATCGCTGAGGCTGATGACCGCAAAGTCGTGGGTCAGCGGCGCACCCAGCACCGCTGCGGCGCTGCAAGCCGCCGTCAGACCAGGCACAACCTGAATTTCAGGCTCCTGCGCCTCGCCCCGCAGCTCATAGACCAGCGCCGCCATGCCGTAGATGCCGCTGTCACCGGAGCAGACCATGGCGACGGTCTTACCGCTGCGCGCCAGTTCCAGCGCCAGCTGGCAGCGCTCGGCCTCCCGTGTCATGGGGGTGGAGTGAAGCTCCTTGCCGGGGTAGCGATCCCGCACCAGATCCACATACACCGGGTAGCCTACGATGGCGTCACACGCCCGCAGGGCGGTATCCGCCCGAATGGTCATATCCTCATAGCTGCCCGGCCCGATACCTACTACAATTACCTTACCCAAAGCGCACCTCCCAATGCTCCGCCGCAACGGCGACGGTCACGCCGTCCCGCGCTGTTTTTTGTACGATCAGTTTTTCGGCATCCAGCAGCGCCGCCCGCTCACAGACATTGTCCACGCCGGTAACGGAGCGGACGAAGTCGGAGGGAGTGAAGTCACCCGCCACATCCCGCAGCTGCTGCGCCGTGTAAAAATGCACCGGCCAGTTGTTTTTCTCACAGGCGGCCAGCAGGCCTGCCTCGTCCTGCTTCAGGTCGATGGAACAGACGCCGCAGATGGCCGCCGTGTCCAGCCCATTTTCCGCGAACACTGTCTGCACCGCACGCACCACCGCCTCGGCGGAGATGCCCCGCCGGCAGCCTACACCTACCCGCAGTACGCGAGGGATAAGCCGCAGGGTGCGGGCGAAGTGTGCCTTTGTACGCCAGCCAATGAAAACGCCCAGCGGGCCACTCTCCCCGGCAAACGTACCCTCCGGCAGGGGGGCGGGCAGAGAAAACTGGCTGCAAAGGGGGATATCCTCCTCTAAGATCGCCGCCGAAACCGCCTTGGCAAGCCCCATGTCAGAGATGACGCAGCCGTGCCGGGCAGCCCATGCGTCCACGGAAAATTTTCCCCGGATGTCGGTGGCGGTGGTGACCACCGCCGTGGCCCCCAGCTTTTCCGCCAGCTCCACCGCCAGCGCGTTGGCGCCGCCGATATGGCCGGAGAGCAGGGGGATCACAAACCGCCCCGCCTCGTCGATGCACAGCACCGCCGGGTCGGTTTTTTTGCTTTTGACATAGGGGGCGATCTCCCGCACGGCGATGCCGCAGGCCCCCACGAAGATCAGTGCGTCCATGGAGGAAAAGCTCGCGCCGTATACCGCCTTGTCCAGCGGCAGAAAGCCCGGCTCTTCAAAACGCGGCATGGTATAGCACATCCATGCCTCCTCCGGCAGCGCCGCCAGTATCCGCCGCGCCGTGACGCAGCCGCCCCGGCTGAAGGCGAACAGGGCGGCTCTCATTGCGCCCCCTTGCGGAACTCCGTTGTAAAATCGGGGTGGTACAGCAGGGAGCGCAGATAGTTGTCACCCAGACAGTTGCCCACCACGATCAGCGAGGTCTTGGTCAGACCGTTGCCCGTCACCGTCTCGTGGAGCGTGCCCACCGTGCAGCGGAAGATATGCTCCTCCGGCCAAGTGGCCTTGTAGACCACCGCCGCCGGGGTGTCAGCGGTATAGCCTCCCGCCAGCAGCTCATCTTGCAGCAGTTCGGTCAGTGAGGTGCTGAGAAACAGCACCATGGTGGCCTGATGGGCTGCCAGCGAGCGGATGGACTCCCGCTCCGGCACCGGCGTGCGGCCGGGAGCGCGGGTGATGATGACGGTCTGGCTCACATCGGGCAGGGTGTACTCCGCCCGCAGCGCGGACGCTGCGCCGCAGAAGGCGCTGACGCCGGGGCAGACATCGTAGACAATGTCCCGCTTTTCCAGCTCGTCGAACTGCTCCCGCACCGCACCATAGATGCTGGAATCCCCCGTGTGCAGACGCACCGTGGTCTTTCCCTCCGCCTCCGCTTTCTCGATGAGGGCGATAACCTCCTCCAGCGTCAGCTTGGCGCTGTCGTGGATCTCGCAGCTCTCCCTGGTGTAGTCCAGTAGCGCCGGATTCACCAATGAGCCGGCGTAGATCACCACGTCGGCCTCGCCCAGCAGCTTGGCGCCCCGGACGGTGATGAGGTCGGCAGCGCCGCTGCCCGCTCCCACAAAATGTACCATTGTCAGTCCTCCTTTATCCGGCGCAGCAGTGCCGCTGCGTCCTTCGTCTCACAAAGATAGCCATATTCCTTGGAAAAGAGGATGGCTCCCGTCTCTATATCACTGCATTTATAGTGCATCATGTCGTCAATGCGCCGGGCCAGCCGGTGCAGCACTGCGTCATAAAGTCCCTGCTCCTTCAACAGCCGCAGGGCGTCGTCACAGGTGGCGCAGCGGAGCAGCTCCTCCGCTGCCGCTGCGCCCAGTCCCTCTGCGGCGGCACAGGCCGTCAGGATGTCCATGCGGCAGTCGCCGTAGCGGGAGTGGGTGTTCCACATACCGCCCGCCAGCTTTACCAGCTTGCCGATGTGACCGATGAGCAGCGCCCCTCGGAAGCCCAGCTCCCGGCACATCTCCAGCGCATCGCCGATGAAGTTGGAGGTCATCACCGCCGTGGCGGGGTCGATGCCCATGGCACCCTTGATATAGTCTACGCCGTAGTTGCCGGGGGCCAGCAGCACATAGTCCGCGCCGCCCTCCCGCCGCTGCCGCAGCTCTACATGGATGGTGTCCACCAGCGCCTGCTCGCTCATAGGCTCTACGATCCCCGTGGTGCCTAAGATAGAGATGCCGCCCTTGATGCCCAGCCGGGGGTTGAAGGTCTTTTTCGCCAGCGTCTCGCCATCGGGAGCGGAGATCACCACCCGCAGCCCGCCGGTGTAGCCCAGCAGACCGCAGACCTCCTCCACATTTTCCCGGATCATCCGGCGGGGCACGGAGTTGATGGCCGCTGCTCCCACCGGCTGGTCAAGCCCCGGCTTGGTTACCCGGCCCACGCCCTGTCCGCCATCGATGACAATACCAACAGCCTCTGTTTTCCGCACCTCGGCATAAACGAGGGTGTCACGGGTGATATCCGGGTCGTCGCCGCTATCCTTCCGGATGGCGCAGCGCACACAGTCCAGGGAGCTGTGGATGTCCTCCACCGCCAGCGTCAGCTCCATGCCCTTGGGTGTCAGCAGGCGAATGGACTCCTTTTTGCTGCCGCTCAGCAGCATCCATGCGGCGGCCTTGGCTGCCGCCGCGGCACAGGAGCCGGTGGTGTAGCCCAGACGGAGCTTTTTTCCGTCCCGTATGATAAATTCCTTCATGACCTACCGCCTGATCTGGTAGAGCATGGCGTTGCAGATGGCCGCCGCCACATTGCTGCCGCCCTTGCGGCCCCGGGACACGATGTAGGGTGCGGCAGCGGCCTCGATGATGCGCTCCTTGCTCTCCACCACATTCACAAAGCCCACCGGTACCCCGATGATGAGGGCGGGACGGAGCTTGTCTGCCTCCATCAGCTCCTCCAGCGAAAAAAGTGCCGTAGGGGCGTTGCCGATGGCGAAGATGCAGGGCTTGGGCAGGGCTGCTGCCCGCTCCATGGATACAAAGGCACGGGTCACGCCCCGCTCCTTAGCCTCCGCCGCCACGTCCGCGTCCGACATGAAGCAGTGTACCTCTCCGCCCAGCGAGGCGAGGATCGTCTTATTGATCCCGGCCTTGGCCATCTGGGTATCGGTGACGATGTCGCAGCCCGCCCGTAGAGCGGCGATGCCCTTTTGCACCGCATGGCCGGAAAAGGCCAGATTGTCCACATAGTCAAAATCCGCCGTGGTGTGGATGACCCGTTTGATGACCAGCTCGTTTTCCGGGTCCAGCCGCCGGTCGCCCAGCAACTCTGTGATGATGGCGAAGCTGCGCTTCTCAATGTCCATAGGCTTCATTTGCTCCATCATAGCGTCTCCTTTCTGCAAGCCGCCAAAAAGCGCTGTGCCATGGCAGGCTTGGCGTAAAAATGGAAGTGGGGAAACCCCGCGTACAGCGTGTCCGTGGCATACGCACAGCACCACTGCTTTCCGGAGGGCTTTTCCGCCAGAAAAGCGCCGCCGGGCTGGGGGGTGTCCCAGTGGTGAAATTCATGCATGGGTATCTGTTCTCCGGCGCGGCAGAGGAGATTGTCCTCCCGGGCCGTGGCGGTGATATAGCCGAACCGGGTCAGCCTCCCCGTATCAAAGCAGTCCCCCGGCAGCGCACCCACCATGGCGCGGCCTGCGATGGACTGCGTCAGATACATGAAGCCGCCGCACTCGGCGATACAGGGCATCCCCGCGTGTGCGGCCTCCCGAAGCTGCCTGCGCAGGGCGTGGTTTTCCTCCAACTGCGCCGCGTAAAGTTCCGGGTATCCGCCGCCTAAGTACAGCCCCTGTACACCGTTGGGGAGCCGTTCATCCGTCAGGGGGCTGAAGGGCACCAGCTCCGCGCCCAGCTGCCGCAGCAGGTCGAGACTGTCCTCATAGTAAAAGCAGAACGCCCTGTCCCGCGCCACGCCGATCCGCACCGGCGCGCCCTTTTCCGGCAATACCGGCGGCGTGAAGTCCAGCACCGGCGCATTGTGGGCGATCTCCAGCAGCGCGTCCAGCTCCAGCGTCTTTTCCGCCGCCTCTGCCAGCTTCCGCAGTTTCTCCCGCAGATCTGCTACCTCGTCCGCTGTCACCAGCCCCAGATGGCGGCTCTCCAGCGTGCACTCTGGCAGCCTGGGCAGATAGCCGCAGGCGCGGACGCCCAGCCGGCTTTCCAGCTCCCGCGCCAGCGCACCGTAGCTCATGGCACTGCACCCGTTCAGAATGACGCCCTGCACGTTGTTGTCCGGTGCGAAGTCCAGAAAGCCCTGCACCGCCGCCACAACGGACAACGCCGCCCCCCGTGCGTTCACCACCAGCACCACGGGGCTTTCCGTTTCCCGCGCCGTCTCATAGGTGCTGGCGCGGGTGGAGGTGAGCCCCAGCCCGTCATAGTATCCCATGACGCCCTCAATGACCGTCACATCGCACTCCTCACCATTGTGCGCCAGCAGATAGCGCATGGTGTCGGGGTCAAAAAAGAACGGGTCGAGGTTAGAGCTTTTCGCGCCGATGACCCGGCTATGGAACATGGGGTCGATGTAATCCGGGCCGCATTTTGCCGCGCCTACCCGCAGACCCCGCGCTACCAGCGCCTGCAAAACGGCGCAGGTGACGGTGGTCTTGCCACAGCCGCTGTTGGTACCGGCCAGCACCAGCCGGGGTACGTCTCGTTGCATAGCGCCCTCTCAATCCGCCACGATGGTGGCAAAATAGCTGATCTCCTCCGGCAGCTGCCGCAGGTCGGTGTAGATCTGCTCTGTCTCCAGTCCGCAGTCCGCCACCATACCGGCGTTTGCCGCCATACCGCGGCGCTCCAGCGCCGCCGCCGTCTCGTGGATGGCCTTGCCGGACTTCATGATGACCTTCGTTCCCGGCAGTGCCAGCGCACTGTCCAGATCGGCGCTGCCCGGCAGGATGTGGAGGGGCTCCTCCATGCGGGTGAGGCTGCGCCCCAGCCGCGCCGCCACGGCGCAGAAGCTGGTGACGCCGGGACACATCACCGTTTCATAGCCATCGGTTCGGATGCGCTCAAGGATGTAGTAGGCCGTGGCGTACACGGACACGTCGCCCAGATTGACCATGGCCACGTCCTGCCCGGCCGCCAGCGCCGTTTCGATGGCGGCAGCCGCCGTGCGGTAGCTGTCCTCCCGTACCGCCGCATCATGCGCCATGGTGAAATCCAACGGCAATATGGTCTTACCCTGCATATCCACAGCACCGGCGGCGATGTCCAGCGCCAGCATCCGCCCGGACTTCATCCGGGGAGCGGCCACCACGCCGCACTCCGTCAAGACCCGGCACGCCTGCCGGGTCAGCAGCTCCGGGTCGCCGGGACCCACGCTGACGGCGTAAAAAACACCTTGTTTTTCCATGATAGCACTCCTTACGGCACAAATTCCAGGCTGTCGAAGCAGGGGTCGTACTTCCCGTGCTCCATCCGGTACAGCTTTGCGATATACTCGCGGGTGAAAATCTCCTCCGGGGTGCCGATGCGGTCGATGCGGTCGCCCGCCACGCACACCACCGTGTCGGAAATGCGCTCCGCCAGCTCCAGCTCGTGGAGCGACAGCAGCACCGCCAGATCGTTCTCCCGCACCATGCGCTTGAGCACCGTCAAAAGCTCCAACTTGTAGCGAATATCCAGAAAGCTGGTGGGCTCGTCCAGCACGATGATCTCCGGCTCCTGACACAGCGCCCGGGCCAACAGAATGCGCTGGCGCTGTCCGTCACTGATGGCGGAGAAGGGGCGGTCAGCAAACTCCATGCCGCCTACCTGCTCCAGCGAGCGCTCCACGATGGCCTGATCCTCCGGCTGCAAAATGCCCAGCCGCCCGGTATAGGGGTAGCGGCCGCTGCTCACCACGTCCCGGCAGGTCATCAGCTCCGGCTCCATCCGGGCCGTCATCAAAATGGCCATGCGCCGGGCGATCTCATTGCGGCTGCGCTCCTCCATGGCCTTGCCGTCCAGAAACACCGTGCCGGACACCTTGGAGAGCTGGCCGATAATGGTTTTTAAGATGGTGGATTTTCCCGACCCGTTGGGGCCGATGAGCGTCACGATCTTGCCCCGCTGCACATGGAGGGCGACATCTTCAATCAGCGGCTTGCCGTGGTAGCCCACGGCAAGCGCCTTGGTTTCCAGATATGCCATACTCACGCCGCCTTTCTGTGGATCATCATGTAGATGACGATGGGTGCGCCGAATACCGCCGTGACGGAGCTGATGCTCACCTCTGTGGGGGCAAAGGCGGTGCGGGCGACGAGGTCGCAGAACAGGCAGAACACGCCGCCGCCTAAAAAGCAGGCCGGGATCATACACAGCGGCTCCGCCGATTTGAACAGGGACTTCATCAGGTGCGGCACTGCGATGCCAACAAAGGAGATGGGGCCGGCAAAGGCCGTGACGCAGGCGGACAGCACACTGGACAGCAGGATCAGCGCCGTCCGGAAGGCCCGCAGGGGGACGCCCATATTTTGGGCATAGACCTCGCCCAACTGGTACGCCCGGATGGGCTTGGAAAGCAGGAAGGTCAGCAGCAGCGTGACGCCGCAGACGCCGGCCATGGTCTTTACATTCTCCCAGCTCATGCCGGAGAAGGAGCCGAGAGACCAGTTGTGCAGATTCACGATGCTGGAATCGTCGGCAAAGGTCACGAGAAAATCCGTCAGTGCCGAGCAGATATAGCCGATCATCACGCCGCAGACCACCAGCAGGCTCATGCGCTTGACCCGCTGGGAGATCAGCAGCACGAAGCCCATGGACACCATAGCTCCCACGAAGGCCGCTGCGATGAGAATGGCGGAGGAGGTGGTCTTGCCACGGCTCAGCAGCACCAGCATGGCCACGCACACCGTCATCTTTGCGCCGGAGGAGATGCCCAGCACGAAGGGGCCTGCGATGGGGTTGTGGAAGAAAGTTTGCAGCAGATAGCCGGACAGGGACAGCGCCCCACCCAGGATCAGCGCCGACAGGAGCCGGGGCAGACGGATCTTTACGATGATCTGGCTCTGGGTAAAGCCAACATCGCCCCCCAGCAGGATCCGCCATATCTCAGACGCGGAAAGAGAAACGCTTCCCGCGAAGATATTCCAAATCAAAAATGTGAATAAAAGCAGGAGGAGCAGCAAAAAGCCTCCCCAGATGCGAAGTGTTCGGTTTCTCTTCATGCCGCTCCTCCTTATGATGTAAAAAATGCTCACTTCATCCGTGTCAGAAAGTGAAAAGCCGTATCCGGCGCGTCGTTCAACGCATGGTTCACGTCCAGAATGAGATCGCTCAGCTCCAGCGACTCCTGATAGAAGTTTTTGGTCAGGCACCACACATTACCGCTCTTGACGGCCTTGAAGTCGGCCATCAGTGGATCCAGTGCCACCAATTCGTCCAGCGTGTGCAGCTCGCCATCGATGATGCTGTTGTAGATCAGCACATCGGCGTCCACTGCACCGTGGTAGAAGGATTCCATCTGAATGTTGACGGTGGACTGGGCGTTGTCCTCCGCCGATTCATCGAAGGAGACATAGTCTCCGCCGGCGATGGCAACGCACTTCGCCACATAGTCCGTGGACTTGCGGACGTTTACAGCGCCGCTGCTGGTGATGTAGAAAAACGCCACAGTCTTGCCGGTGGGCTGCTGCTCCAGTACGTCCGCCACGCTGTCCATCTTCTCATTAAACAGCGCCTCGGCCTCGTCCTCCTTGTCCAGCAGCGCCGCGTACAGCTTGATCCACTCCATCCGGCCCATGGGCTGGGTCTCGTAGCTGGATGTCTCCACCAGCACAGGGATGCCCATCCGCTCCAGTTGCTCCAGCACCGCCGGAGAGTGATAGATCATGGTGTTTTCCACCGCCAGATCGCAACCCTGTGACAAGATCAGCTCATAATCCGGCTCGGAGTACTTGCCGGCGTATACCATCGCTCCGCTGTCCATGGCGTCCTTGGCACGTTGGATATACCAGTCCGACTGCTTTTTGCCGCTGAGGGTGATGCACCCGACGGCGTCCAGCTTGTCGAAGTAGTCCATGGCGGCGGCGGCTACCAGATAGATCTGGTCCAGCGGCTGGTGCAAAACAGTGACGCCGGAGGGTATTCCGTCAGGCACCGCCGCGCCCTCCGCTACCAGCAGGTACACCCGGTCGTTGTTGATGGTGATGCGCTTGTAGCTCTCTCCGGCATACTCTACGGTAAACTGCTGGGCATAGCGCAGGGGCATGGTACGGTCAAAGACCAACTCATCCCACGATACGGAGACAGTTTGTCCATCTGTTTTGGCAGGGGCGTCTGCCGTGCCGCAGCCACAGAGGGACAGCATCAGCAGCAGCGCCAGTACCGCGGCGGTCAGCCGTTTCACTGGGCTGCCTCCACCACCGTGGTGGAATCAAAGGTCAGGGTGTACTCGATCTCGTGGGGGGTGCTCATAGCGGTGGTGTCGCCGATCACCGTCAGCGGGGTATCCAGCGCCCGCACGGGGATCTCGAAGGTGGAGCCGCCCTCGGTGGTGAGAACGTCATAGCGCTGTCCGTCCACCAGCATATAGTCGTACTTCTGGCTGCTCCACACGATGGTGGCGGTGGCAGCGCCGTTCTCCACCTTCAGGGTGCAGGGGGTCAGCACATGGGACTTACCGGAGCCGCCCTCAAAGCCTACCTCAATGGTGTAAGTGCCGTCCGCCAGCGTAATGGCGGCAGCGTCCACGCAGTCATCCTCCTTCAGAACAGGGTTGGAGACGGAGACCTTGTGGTCATACCACACGCCCTTCTTGCCGATGAGGGCCACGTCGAACTCCGTGTCCAGTGCGGGCACGGGGATATCAAAGCCGTTGACCGTCTCGGTCAGGCCATCGGGATAGGTGACGGTGTCCTTGGTGGGCTGCAGCAGCACGGCGCCGTCCTTCTGTGCGTCCTCCTTCAAACCGGGGAACAGGTTGACGATGCTGGTGGAGGCGAGGCTGACGTGAATGGTCATCTGCCCGTCCTTCACGGTCAGTACGCCCTTGCCGTCGCAGGTCTCGTTGGCGTGGAACATACTGCTGTCGGTGTTGAAGTCGGCGGTGTATACGCCGTCCGCCAGAGCGGGCTGGTCGGGCTCCTCGTTGCCGGGGGCATCGGTCTGCTGCTGCCCGCAGCCCACCAGCAGCGCTGTCATCATCAGAGCGGCCAGCAGAAACGAAAGAATTTTTTTCATGGTAAAGTCCTCCTTGCTTTGAAAAAGGCTCCGAGGCGATAATATACCGCCCCGGAGCCCGTTCAGTCCTTGTTACGCGATAGCGTCGATGGCAGCCTTGGTGTGTGCCACGTAGAGAGCCTGCACGTCCGCGATACGGCCCAGACCGGAGATCTGGCAGTTCACGGTGAAGCCGGCGGCCTCAAACATGGTCTTCCAGGAATCCTCGTCCGCACCGGCCATGTCGTTGTTGGCGTGGTCGCCCGCCACGACCATCAGGGGACGCAGCACCACGGTGGTGTAGCCGGCGTTCTTGACGGCCTCGATCACGGCCTCGCAGGAGGTCTCCTCGGGCTCGCCCTCCACGGTGCCGACGAACACGTTCTCATAGCCCAGCTTGGCCATCTGGGTGGCCATCTGGCTGTAGGTGACCTTGGCCACGTGCGCCGTACCGTGACCCATCAGCACATAAGCCACACCGGCCTCCTTGGCGGCGGCGGTAGACTCGTAACCGCTCTCGCTCAGAGCAGCGGCGACGACGGCCTTGGCAACGGCTTCCTTATCGGTGTTGATGACGGTGGCGTCGCTTCCCACCTCACCCAGCATGGGCTCGGCGATCTCAACGGACTCGAACTTGTCACGAACCTTGTCAATGGCGGCGCACATCTCGTCGTACTCAGCACCGTGCATCAGATGGGTGGGCTGCACCACCAGCTGCTTCACGCCGTTGGCGACAGCGCGCTCCAGAGCCTGCTCCATGTTGTCGATCTTCTCGCCGTCACGGGCCT
>DXUR01000170.1 GCA_019417795.1 Clostridiales bacterium
TTGTTGGCCTGCACCACTCCCATCGGCTCTACGAACACTGTGGCACCGGTGGAGGAAACATCGTGGATCAGTCCCGGCAGATTGCCCTTCTGATCCGCCTTGACGGGGACCACAAAGCGCCCATCCCGCTGGGTGATGATGTTGTCCTGCAAAACCTTGGAATAGCTGGGGGAAGAGATAATCTTCTGCAAAATCTGCCGGCTTTTTGCCAGCGCTGCCCGCATGTGACGGCGAATGTCCGCCAGCTCCGGGCTGGCGGCGTCGGCCACGGTGTTCTCGTCGCTGATGCACCGCCGGATCTTATCCTCCAAGAACCGGTTGCCGTGGATGGACAGAAAAATCTGGTCGAGAGCGGTAGGCTCTGCCGCGTCGGCATTGAAATACTCCTTGGCCCGGCGGGCAGCATACAGCAGATCGCCGATCCGGATCAGCTCCGGGATGTTGAGGCTGCCGCCCCGGTCCGCCCGGTCCAGCAGGTCCTTTACCGGCTTGACGCCGGAAAAACCCGGCGCCCCCCGCAGGACGATCATGGCCCGTGCGCCGTCGGTCTGATCCAGCAGACGCAGCACGTCCTCATAATCTGTTTCCGGCCGAACCGCCAGCGCCAGTTCTTTGGCCTCCGGACTGACCGCCTGCTCAGACAGTAGTTGGAGAACCCGCGGCAGCTCCAAGGTGCGGATGGATTTATCAAATAATTCGCTCATAATCGCTCCTTACCGTATAAAAGGCACGGTATCATACAAAATGTAATCAATCAGGATGGCTCATTCATGCACCGGACACTCTTATAGAAGTCCAGCGTCCGGAATCCCCGCTCCAACTGGGCGGAGACAAAGGCTTCGGCGGCAGCGGACAGCCGCTTTTGGGCCTCCGGTCCCAGTGTGAAGGAATAAAGCCGCTTGGGGTCGCCGTAAACGATGTGCCGCAGGGCGGCCAGTGAATCCCGACACAGTGGAAGACCCCGGCGCCCCTCTCCGCAGGTCCCGCAGCGGAGAACGCCCTGCAAAACGTCGAAATACGGCTGCTGGGGATCGGGGCAACCGCAGTAGGCGCAGGCGTCCGCCAGAGGCTCGTAGCCCGCCAGACACAGCAGCTTGATCTCAAACGCCGCTTTCACCAGCGGCAAAGGCTTTCGCAGAACGGAAACGGCGTACAGCCCGTTGAGCAGGTGGCTCAAAAGCCCCTGATGGGGTGCGTCCTCTGTGGTGACGGCCTCCGTCAGCTCCGCCAGATAAAACCCCAGCGCCATCGCGTCCAGATCCGCCCGCAAGCCGTTGAACAGTTCCAGAGTGGCCCCCTCGTTGGCGTAGTACCAGTCGCCCTTTTTGTAAAGCGTCCACTCGGAGTAGGCCAACGGCTGGGCGCAGGCGGCGAATTTGCACCCCTTGCGGCAGACGCCCCGGGCGATGACAGAGAGCTTGCCCCGCTCCGCTGTCAGGAGGGTTAGGATCTTATCGGCGTCCCTTGTCTCCGTCTCCCGGAGGACTACGCCCTTTGTCACAATGTACGGCGACAACGCCATCAATTCACCACCTATGTACGGAGGCCCCGCCTCCGAAAGAAAATCAGCGTCCGGCAGACCCGGCGCGGTAAAGCAGATAGGCCAACGGATCTCCGGTATCCGAAAACAACGTCCAAAGCGAAGGTTCTTTCATCGTACAGCCCTCCCTGATGGATAGTCTGTGTCGAAAAGTCCCGCTTATAGCTGGAAAATGCTTCGTACAGACCCAATTATAGCAACCGGACAGCTTTTTTTCAAGCGGAGGTTGCTGCATGCGCTCCTCCGCTTTATCCGTGCCGAAACTGCCGCAAGGCATGGCACGAATGAAAAACAGCCGCAAGCCATCAGAACATGGCTTGCGGCTGTTTGCGCCTATTACTTGCTTTGTTGTCAAAAAGCGAATTACTTCAGTGCCTCATAGGCGGTCAGAGCTTCCCGGATCGCCGCCTTGTCGCTGTCCGTCACGGAGCAAGGGTGCGATCCCACAGGGAGCCACCTGTTCCTTTAGCGGCGTTCCCAAAAGAGTGTTCCCGCTTTCTGAGAGTTTTCGAATGGCAGCCCCGCCAAAGCGGTATTTACTGCCCGACCTGTGCGTTATACTGCGCGGCAAAGTTGGAGGCAGGAGCGCCGAACAGATAGCTGTTGACCGTTCTATCAGCTTTTTCGAGACGGAACATAACATTTCCCTCTCCCTTTAACGCAGTCAGCACCTCATCGGTGTAAGCCTCATCGACGAAAACTCTGTCATCGCCGCAATACATAGTACCTGTTATCTTGTGGTCTGCACCATCGGGCGTTCTCATGGTGATATTATATTCATCCCAATAGCGCTCAGAGCTGTTTTTGACCTGTCTGCTGCCATATTCATAGAGGAATATCATAACATTATCGTCCAGATCCACCATTACATTCGCATACAATTTTGAATTTGTTGTTGCGCTGTTGCTAAAAGTACTTACGAGATATTCGTCTTCCGTAATATACCATTCATCTGTTGGCTGATTGAAGTCATCCACAGAATAGTCGATGCGCCAATCGCCGAATGACTGTCCGCATCTTTCGCAGGTACCGCTTTCGGTCGTGTGGCCCAGAGCGGGAACGGTTTCCTGTGCCACCAGAACCTCGCCGCACTCGGAGCAGCGCTTGCCCTCTGTCAGCCCGGTCTTCGTGCAGGTGGGCTCCACTGCCGGCATAACTTCCTCCACATGGGTATGCTTGTCGGTGCTTCCGCTGTTGGTATTTCCGCCATTGGTATTTCCGGCGTTCCCGCCTCCGCAAGCCATCAGAGGCAGCGTCATTGCCACCGCAAGCAAAATTGTTGTCAACTTTTTATCTTCTGCCTCCCTTTCGTTGTCTTTATATTTGCAGTGCGTTTTCCGCACAGGCAAATCCTTCCCAGCGCCCGGTCAAAACAAGGTTTTTTCCTGCTCCGCAAACAGCTTGTCATTGATCTCCCCCAGGGGCAGCTGATGGACCACGCCATAGCTGATAATGGCGTCCCGTCTGGTGCGGGGATACAGTTGGGCGTAGCCCCCCTGCGTCAGCATCCGCTGGGTCTCATCCAGCGTGATGCCAAGACCGACGCAGATGCACAGCAGCCGATCCCTGGAAGGATTCCGCCGCCCCGCAAACACCTGATGCAGATAGACCTCGCTGATGCCGGACCGGCGGGCCAGCTCCGCTTTGGTCAGATCCTTCGTTTCGTAAAGTTGCGTCAGCCCCGCCAAGCGGTATAAAAACGTTCTTCGTCTGATGGAGGCATTTTAAAGATGAAAGAGTCCAAAATCACCTCGGAAAAGCAAAATCTCTGCCCGCTTTGCAGAGTTCCCCTCCCGGATGGCGCATCCTTCTGTCCCCACTGCGCCCGCAGTATCAAGCCCTGGACACGGCAAAAGGCCCCCCAAGCCACTGCAAAAGAAGTTCCTGCACATTGCCGCACTGGTGACAGCGCTGGCCGTGATCGCCAGCTGCATCTGACAAGCTGTACTGTTTCCGGCTGGAAAACCGGCGTGCTGGCCTACGGCACCACCTGGGTCAACGCCATGGACTGCCGCTTCGAGGACAATCAGGTGGGATTCCGCTTCAACGCCGAGGGTACCGTCGTCACCCACACCCAGTATGCGAACAACGAGTTCTTCCACAACGGCACCGCCGTTCTGCTGGAGAGCGTACCCGCCGAAAGCCCCCTGTCCTTCCCCGGCAGCGTGTTCGAGGACAACGATACCGACATTGACAACCGCTGCGGACGGGAAGTGAACATTTCGCAGACGACCTTCCGCTGACAGCTATTTGAAAAGAGGACCCATCCGTATTGGATGGGTCCTCTTTTGCGCGACGGGAATCGCCGGTGCATACTGCCGCTGATTTCTTTGCCGATTCGATCTTCTGTCATTATCTCGTCCCATTCAGCGTCAGCTTGGCTTTCTCCATTGTGATGACAAGAATGGGGATCAGGATGATCTGTACAAGGATGCCGGGAAGCGCATTGGTCACTGCGCCTGCAAGAAAAAGAGAGCGGTCAAACACGGTATGCTGCAAGCCCGCCATCATAAACTGTACACCGCCCCACACCAGGCGGCCTACGATCATAGCGGCGATCAAAGTGACATACACAGACCAATTTCTGCGGGGGAAAATGCGGTATAAGATCCCGGAAACCGCGCCATAGGCGGCCAGTTCAAACGCCATGGCCACTGCCGTATAAGCCGTAGGCATCCCAAAGAGAAGGGACCGCAGCAGCGGGGAAACAAATCCCACCGCCAGTCCCCACGGCCAGCCGCAGACAAAGCCGCACAGCAATGCTGGAATGTGCATTGGGCAGAGCATGGATCCGATCTCAGGGATCTGTCCCGTCAGAAACGGCAGGACCAATGCAATGGCAAGATACAGCGCCGAGTAGGTAAGCTTTCTGATCTGCACAGAAGAACGTGCATCGTTCCGGGTCATAGGCATGCAGTATCTCCCATCTCCGTCAGCAGTTGGCGAATATGCTCCATCGCGTCATCCATGATGGCAGAAGATTTCTGGCTGACGCCTGCCACATAGGTGTCGCAGAGATTCATGGGGATCAGCACCCGGTAGGCCGCGCTGGCAGCAACGGCATTGGCCATTGCCGGAGAGATCTCTCCCATCAGCGCGTCGGCAAGGGCTATCCCCATAGGGCCAACGATGATCCGGGCAGTCCGGCTGGCAACAATGACCGGGTTTTCACCGGTCGCCACCCGGTCCGCACCGGCACGCATCATGCTCTCTGACGCGGCGCTGTTGGTCCCGACGGCCATGACCTCCACCTGCGGAAAGGATTTTTTGATGCTTTCCACCAGCCGTTTTCCAAGCTTTCCGCCCTGACCGTCAATCACAAGAATCGTCATATCAAAACCATTCCTTTCATCCCACATAAATAAATGTACCGGACGCAGGCGCGCCGTATGCTTCCTGAGTAAGTGCACGGAGCGCCTCTCCCCCATCTGTATCACTGAACAGGCTCGGATACATGGCCTTGGCAAGCAAAACCGCCGCGCCGGTCCGTCTGGCCTGACCGGAAAGCAGCTCCTCGGAGAGCAAAATGACCCGGCCATTCCGGACGGCATCCAGCCCGGACCAGCCCTCCCGTGCTTTCAACGCACCGCAAACCGTTTCCGCCTGTCGGGTGGACGACACTCCGCTGCCAAGGACGGAGCGCTCCACGACCTTGACGATCACACCGGGATCTTTACGCTGGATCCAGCCGTCATCCACAATCAGTGCGTCATTTTGCAGCTTTGCGGACACGTCATACGCCCCGGCATTCAAGATGATCTGATGCTCGTCAGATGATTTATGGACAGTGTGGTAGTCCTCCGCCGTCTCCCAGTAAATATAGAAGCGCTGGCACTCAAAGAGTCCGCTCAAACGGTCCTCCAGCAGTGTTTGATAGTAGAGCAGCGCAGTTTCTGCCGTTTGGCCGCTTTCATCCGCGCCGGTGTTTTCTGCCTGGTCAGCGGGAACGGTTTCCGTTGCGGTCAGCTCACCGGTGGTCGCATCCTTTGCGCCGGTAGCTCCCCCATTGGCATCATGCTCCGGTGTTTTTCCGCCGTCCCCCTGCTGCGTGAGGGTTTTGTCCGCACCGGGAACGATCTCAGCGTCTGCGTCCTCCGCATACGTCTTTCGGTCGGAATCCGGGTCCGTTGCGGTCGGGGCATCCGCATCCGGTCTGACATCCTCTTCTGCCGCAGGATCGTCTTCCGCGTCCTCAATCTGTTCGGCCTGTCCCAGTTGGTCCTCCGCCGCCTCGCCGTTCTCATCGGGGATCGGATCCACAGGCACGGTGGTCCGGGTACGGCAACCCGTCAGGGTCAGCAGCAGCACCACAGTCAACAATAAAAGCTTTGCGTTTTTCATTCTTGCTTCCTCTCAGGCGTGGAGACACTCCACATACTTCAAGCGAAATTTTGTTCTCCGGTCTGCATTGTCATACAGCAGCCGCTCCGTTTCGGTTAAAAGACTTTGCAGTTCGGCCCGCTGTTCCTCCCCCATGGCATGGGTACTGTATGCAGACTCCTCAAAAAGTGCAGCGGCATGACGGAACTGCGCGGCGTATTCCGGAGAAACGGTTTGGGCCAGCGCAGCGTCCCATTGGGAGAAGGGGCGATTCCCAACGCCTTTTCCACAGTGATCCAGATAGGCAGTCAGATGCAGAAACATGGCGCGGATCGCTTCCCCGCAGTCAGGGGAGTCAAAC
>DXUR01000171.1 GCA_019417795.1 Clostridiales bacterium
AAGCAAAAGTCAAGCATTAAATGCGCACAATTTTTCACTTCTTGTTTTGTCTAATTTTGACAAGCCAACATGGCCGCCGTCATGTCCCATGGTCGGCAGCCTGCGTGTTTTCCTGTTCTGTTCCCCGTGTTCCGCTCCACTCACATCCTCTCCCTTTGATTGTCCTCTGTGCTGGTTTCTTCCTGTTACGCGATCAGCCCGATCTCCCGCAGGCACTCCCGGAACATGACCTCGCTGCTCTTGTACCCGAAGATTTTCCGTGGATAGTTGTTAATCCATTCCTCCGTGGCCGCGATCTCCGCCGCGCTGACCTTAGAGAAATCTGTGCCTTTCGGATGCCGCCGTCTGATCATGCTGTTGGCGTTCTCGTTGCTCCCCCGTTCCCACGAAGAATACGGATGGCAGAAATATACCTTGGTGCGCGGGATGGTCTTGTTGACAGCGCTCCGCTCCAGCTCCTCCGCCGCCGAAAATTCCGAGCCATTGTCAAAGGTGATGCTTTTGAAGATCGCTCTGAACCGTCTGGCACCGCATTTCCGCTCCAGTGCATCCAGCGCCTTGACCACGGTTTCCGCCTTTCTGTTCGGTATTCCTATGATGATGTCTTTCCGCGTCTTGCGCTCATTCAGGGTCAGCAGAGCGCTGGTGGTCTTGCACTTGCCCTTTCCGCTGTACACGGTGTCGCCCTCCCAATGTCCGAACTCCTCGCGGCTCTCCACCTCCAGCGGGCGCTGTTCAATGCTGTCGCCTGCGGAGGCTCTGGCCTGATCGTCCTTGGTTTTGACCTTTTTATAGCCCTGCTTGTGCTTCCCGTGGCGCGGCAAGTCCACCTGTGTGATTTGGAGAAAGAGGCCCTTTTTGATGTAGCTGTAGATCGTCGTCACAGAAACCGAGGTCTCGAATGTCCGCCCCTCCATCATCGCGTAGCCGAGAACGGCAGCGGGACTGCACTCTTTTTCAACGATTGTCGCCTCGATGTAGTTTGCAAGCTCGTGATCTTTGCCGATTTTCAAGTCTGGCCCTTTCTCCCGCAAGTGTTCCTGATACCGCGCTTCCGCGATGTCCGGGCTGTACGCCGTCACCATTTCCCACGTCGCCCCGTCCAGCCGCTCATACTCTCCGCGCTTTAACTCCCGGTAGATGGTGGAAACGTGGACGCGCAGCTTCTCCGCAATCTGCGGCGGCTTCAAGCCCCTGCGCTGCCACTTCTCAATGCGCAGCCTGTCGTTCTTGGTCAGATGCTTAAATGTTCTCCCTCCGGTCTGCACCACAAATCCTCCTCTCTCATGCTTCTGCGCGGGCGGTGTCGGGTCTTGCCCGTTCCGCTCCGCCGTTTTGCTTTGTCGCTTTTTGTCTTATTATGATACCTGTAAATCCCTTACCACGCAACAGATTTTTCGGTGCGAACGCGCAAAAAATCCCCCGGCTGCTATATCTATGAGTATAGCAGCCGGGGGATAATTTCAGTTATTCAGTTCCTTTTCGCCGTCCGTCTTGCCGGTGGCTTCCTCCACAAAAATGCCACCCAGCGTACCGATTGTGCTGTCCACGGCGATGTCCAGTTCCTTAACCGCCGCCTCGATCATGGCCTTTACCTCCGCCGTGACCTTAATTCCCTTTGCTTCAAGCATCTGCACCACATAATCGTACTTCGGGATGGGCAGCGTACCGGTCTCGCGCTGCTTCTCCGCCGCCTTGACCAGAACGGCGACAATGCCGTACAGGCGCTTGTCTTTCAGCCAAGGGATGCCGGTCTTGATCAGCCACGGAACGGCCACGCCGGTGAAGAACAGGCCGAGGATGGCGAAAATTGCCTCAATGACAATGTTGATGATGTCGGGAATGATCTGTGTCATGGTGTGTACCTCCTTACACTTTCGTCAGATATTTCTTGTCCACGTTTCCTGTGATCGCGCCGCTTTTCAGCGTGGAAACTGAAACGCGGTCGCCGCTGATTGCCCGGACATACAGCTTTGCGCTGTACACCCACGAGGAAAACTTGCGCGTGGTGCCGTAGACTGTGGCAGCCTTGTCCATCGTCACCTGATCGCCCACGGCCAGCGCCGCCGCTTCGGTCTTGATGTCTGCCGCGTCCACCCAGCCGTACACGGTGCTTCCGCCGCCGCTCACGGCGACAAGGTGATACGGATGCCTGCTCACAAGCGGCTGATACACCTGCGTCACCTTGGCCTTGCCCGGCTTGCACGGTTTGCCCACGGTGCTGTTTGCGCTGGTGTAGTGCCTCTCGCCGGTGAATGTCACGATGTCGCCCACCTTGCACCCGCCGCCCTTGGTCGGTGCAGCGTCCGTCGCAGTCCCGCCGCCGGTCGCCTCCTTTCCGCCGTACTTCGGTACGCCGTAGCCGCGAATGTACCGTCCGTTCACAGAAATGGTGCGGCGCTTCACGCTGTCGGAGTAGTTGCCCTCAATGACGGTGATGCTTGTCCCGCTGACCTTTTCCACGATGCCCACATGATCGGCGCTGCCGGTGCAGTCTCCCACGCCGCTGTCCTGCCAGTCGTAGAAAATATAGTCGCCGGGCTTCGGCACATAAGCGTCGTCCTCCTGCCAGCTCCCCAGCTTCTTGAACAGCTCAATGTGCTTTCCGCAGCCGCACTCCGTCGGGATGATGTCGGTCATTCCCGCCGCGATAGCGACGGCGCTTGCGAACGTGCTGCACCATGCGTCCGTGTACTTCACGGCGTAGCCACGGGCCAGCGGCTTGTGACTGTTGTACAGGTCGATGATCTTCCTGTGGCTTCCGTCGCTCTCTTTGCATCCGATGTAGCTCTGGGCGATGCTCACGATCTTCTGCCGCTGTTCCTGTTCCGTCATAGGCTTTCCTCCGCTTCCTGCGGCGCTCCCTGCCGCATACTTGTCGTAATACTTCTGGCCGAACGCAGCTCGCCGGGCCTGCGCCGCCTCGCTCTGATCTGCCGGGCGCTCAAATTTCAGCAGCACCGCGTCCGATGCTGCCCGGACGCTTCCAGCCGTTTTCAGCACGGCCAGCACCGCCTTATAGTCCTCCCGCAACTCTTTCATCAGGAAATCAAGCTGCATTTCCAGATCGCCGATGCTCTTTCGGCAGCACTGGGCATAGTCCAGCAGCTCTGCCTTGCGGGAGCAGTATGTCCATTGGGCGAGGCCATAGCCCGCCTTATCCGTTGCGAAGAACTGATACTTGCCGCTGTCCACTGCCGCCGTATAGCTTGCGTCGGTCACGCCAAGCCTTTTTTCGTATAGGTTCTCCACATTGTTCGGGATAAGGCCGCTCTCCGCATACAGGTTTCCCATCAGACCGGCGGTGCCGAAATCGTTCAGCCCCGCTCCTTTCAGATAATTCCAGATTTTTTCCTCGTTGTTCTTTCCTGCCAGCATGATCTATCCCTCCTCACGGTTCCTCTGTCTGCTGTGCAATCCGTTCCGCCTCCTCCTTTTCTCGTCTCATGTCCGCAAGCTGCCACCGCCTGTCCTGCTTCTTCTCCTTGGTGGTCTTTATCCAGCCGAGGATGCCGCACTCGCCGCCCAGCGTGGCGAACACGCAGGTGATCAGCGTATCCGGTACGGAGCCGTACACGGTAAACAGTGCGATCATGGCTATCGTGAATACCGTCAGACACAAAAAGACGATCAGCAGAATAAAGTCCATGGTTCCCATGCGCTTCTTCCGGCCTTTCGTCTTTGCCTGCGTTCGCTTTCCCGCCATGTCAGTCCTCCTTGATGTGCGGGTGCGCGTTTTTATTCAGGTGCTTATTCAGTTTGTCCAGCGCATCCTTGCACGGCCCGTTGCACCCCTGCTCCACAAGCCCCTGCAACGCACCCCGCAGGCCATAGCAGATAAGCGTCTGCTCCTCCTGAATGGCGTTGATGAACTCGCTCTGTTTTTTGTTGCTCTCAATGACCTTGTACACGGAAACAATGGCGGCGACCAGCGCTCCGATTGCTCCCAAAAGGCTGGCCGCCTTAATGATGGTGTCCGCGTTGATGTACATTTTCCTGTCCTCCTGCTTTCACTCCGGCCATTCGTCCCCGCCGATGGCCCTGCGGTATGCCTCGTCGGCCTCCGCGATCTCGTCTCGCCCGGTCACGGTGTCGCCCAGCTCCGCAAGGCGTGTCGCCAGCACCCGGACGGTACGCGCCTGCATTTCCACAAGCGCCTCCAGCTCTGCGATGATCTGCAAATGGCTGCTCACGCCGTCGCCTCCGTCCAGCCGTATACCCCCGGTTCCCACACATTGGCATCCGCCGTTGATGTCCAATGCTTTCCATTGTGGCTCACCTTGTCGCCCTTTGCGTAAGCGTCATGCGCCCCCACCGGCTGGCTCCATTCCGGCCATTCTTCCGCCGGGTCAGATGCCGCCGACCAAAGCGACACCGCCTTGTCCGGTTCCCATCCAGCCTGTGAGGTGTGCGCCTGTACGCATTTGTACAGCTTGTCCCCCCAGTTGCGTAGCTGCCCCACCGTGTAAGCAACGCCGGTCTGCCACGTTTCAAACAGGCTCTTATGCTCCCCCGCAGTCACAGCGTCGATGCTTCCGCTCTCCGCCAGCGTCACAAAGGCGATCTCTGTTGCTTTTCTCGTTTCTTCCATCACCTTTATCCTTTCCACATACCGGTAATGCTCGCTGATGGTATAGAAGTCGTACCGCGTCCCGTCCTCGTCCGTGTCGCTGTGATAGTGCCGGTCGATGCGGCAGCGGTCTGTGATGCTGCTGTCGTCGTACTCCCGCACCGTGGTCAGGTATTCACCCTCCCGCAGTGCAGGGCCGCCCACGATTTTCAGGTTTTCCCGTTCTACGCCGCCGATAACGCTTGTTCCGTAGACGTATTCCATCTTGCCCGCTCCTTTCTTGCGTGTTCTCTGACCACGCATTTCAATTTCCGCTGCAAACCCGCCTCCACATAGCTCTGGAAAAAGTGGACATGGTTGCAGTGCTTCATCTGGCCCAGTCTGGATAAAAGCCCCTGCGCCAATGCGGGCTTGATCGCGTGGTGCCGCCGCATGGCACGGCGGCAGGCGGAAAGAGAATGTTTCAGGCGCACCATGTTTCGTTTCCGCAGCAGGGTATACCCTCGCCCGAAGCGATACCCCAGCGCCGCCACCGTCCGCTTTGCCGTCGGATAGAGCTGCCACTTGCCGTTCAGCCGCAGGCCGTGTGCCGCCAGCCATTTCTCGATCAGCTCCCGCAGCCGCCGCAGCTTCCGCTTGTTCCGCCCGAACAAGGTAAAGTTGTCCATGTACCGCAGGTAGTGGTCGCACAGGCCGCTTTCCCGTATCATCCGGTCGAGTGGTTGCAGCACCGTGTTAGCAAACCATTGAGAAAAGTAAGCACCGATCAGAATGCCGTGCTTCATCAGCCGCTCGCATACCTCCAGCATTCGCCGGTCTTTCACCAGCCGCCGGAGCCGCTTCATCACCGTCTCCGCCGTCAAACTGTCGTAGAAATGGTGGATGTCCAGCTCCTCGGCGTACTTCGTCCCTTTTGGGTCTGTCCGCATCCACTTCTTGATGGCCCGAACGCCGTAATGGATGCCCCGGTTTCGGATGCTCCCGCAGCAGAAATTGTCCATGCCCCGCATCATGATCGGCTCCAACACCTGAATGACCGCATGATGCACATACTGGTCAGGCCACAGTCTCGGCTCCGATATGTCCCGCCACTTGCCAGCGCTCTTGTCCCAGCGCCGCGCAAGCCTCGGCTCGTTCGCCTCGTAACCGCCTGTAATGATCTCTCGCAGCTCTTTTACATAGCGGTCAACGTCCGCCTCCACCCGTGCCACCGTCCGGTTTGGCCTGTGGTGCGGATGGAAGCGGTGTGTCACGTTCACGGCAAAGATCGCCAGCCGCAGGTTTTCTTCCGATACCAGCTTTGGAAATAGGTTGTTTGCTCGTTTCATCAGGAATGTTTTCCTCCTTTTAGCCTCACGGTCTTTCCATCGCCCCCGCAGGTTGCGGGAGTGTACTAAACCGTGTCCTGATGGCTTATCTGCACCAAGGGGTGCCGAGGATGTCCGCGCCCCAGCATGGGTCTTTGCGTTGCCGGGTGTGGAGGTGGGTAGCCAGTCCATAAAAGGACGCGGCAGCCGATGTTCGCGTTCGAGTTGGACGCGCTGTTGTAGTTCACGTAGAACAGCCCGTGGTTCCCGTTCTGGTTATAGTTACCGCCGAAGTGCAGACACGGGTTGG